>JAFSTD010000071.1 GCA_017450655.1 Bacteroidales bacterium
ACTCAAAGAAATAGCCTCTGCTATCCCTGAAAACCTTGGGCTGGATTACAATGGGTCCATTCTCCATTTTGAGCCACGGCTTCAACACTCCGTGATCGAATACGTTGCATTCAATATAGGTCATTTCAGAGCTCCTGTTTATTTATTCTTCTGATGCATTTCTTGAGAGAATCTTTCCAGTGAGGGATCTCTATGCCGAAATGCGTCGTGAATTTCATTTTGTTCAAATAAGAATAGGCGGGTCTTTTGGCTTTCTGAGGATACTGTTTTGAAGTAATGCCCCTCACTTTGCACTTGGACTTGCTGTAAACCATAGTCCATGCGGCCAGAGTCTGCCAGCTGCACGGATCTAGATTGCTGTAGTGAAATACCTCGGCATACTTATTCCTGACCTTGGGTATAATCTTGAGAATCGCTCCCGCCAGGTCTGCAGAATAGGTAGGAGAGCCAATCTGGTCCATTACGACCGAGATTTCATCCTTCTCTTTCCCCAATTTGTACATTGTCTTTACGAAATTGTTCCCGTATGGAGAATAGAGCCATGATGTCCTTATTATAACCCCTCTAACACCCATCTTGTAGAGCATGATTTCTGATTTCAACTTACTTTTGCCGTAGACGTTGAGAGGGCGCGGGATGTCATTCTCACGGTAACCTCCGCGACGGTTTTTCCCGTCAAAAACGTAATCGGTGGAGATGTGAATAAGGGCAGCATCCACTTCCCGGGCGGCTTTGCCAAGATTAACCACGCCGTCGTAATTGATTTTCATACACTGGCGCTCATTTCTCTCAGCCTCTTCGACGTTGGTATAGGCAGCGCAGTTGATGATTGTGCCGATGTTGTGTTCCTTCACAAAAGCCAGAACGCTTTCGTAGTTGCAGATATCGAGTTTGTAAATGCCGTCACCCTCGACCAGATCGGTAAACACAAAGGTGCTTCTGCGCTCAGTGAGGTTGCGAAATTCTGAGCCTAACTGACCTCTTGCACCGGTTACGAGGGTTTTCTTCATTTTTCAGGTTTTAGGCAAAGATAAGATAAAATAAGTTATATTTGCATAAATAAGTGACAGGTATGGATTACAACACCCAGAGAGAAAAATTGATTATGCCTGAGTATGGTCGCCATATTCAGAAGATGGTCGAGCAGATTAAGAAAATTGAGGATAAAGAGAAACGTAATGAGCAGATTCGCGCGGTGGTACAGGTGATGAGTACCCTCAATCCCCATCTGAAGGATTATCCCGATATCAAGCACAAACTCTGGGATCACGTATTTGCCATAGCCGATTACGATCTTGACGTAGATTCTCCGTATCCGATGCCTTCGAGAGACGAAGTCAACAGCAGGCCCGAAATGATTGAGGTGAACAAAACCCCTATCAAGGCTACCTGTTATGGCCGGAACATAGAGAGCATGATCGATCTGATTGCCTCGAGAGAAGACGGAGAGGAGAAAAACGAACTCATAAAGATGCTGGCTCTATATATGCGCCAGCAATACCTTATCTGGAATAAGGACAACGTTTCTGACAAGACCATCTTCAACGATATGGAGATGCTCTCCGGGGGCAAATTGAAAGTTCCGGACGGGATTGAGCTCGGTTCAATCTCCGGTGATTTCAGCAGGCCCGGTATGCTGTCAAGACCTCAGAACCGTCGCAAAAACAAGAACAGAAAGAGAAAATAATGGCCTCAAAATCGGGAAAGCGTAAGTCAAAAAAGGTTTACCGCCTAACAGAAGAGCAGAAACGCATCATCCGTGTCATTACGGGAGTTGTGTTTCTTGCTATATGCCTGTTTACGCTCGCTTCCCTGATTTCATACGCCTTCAGCTGGAAAGTTGACCAGAGCATTATGCATGACCCGGATGCGTGGAGTACCGGAGTGGGGGTTCAGAATATCTGTGGCAAACTGGGATATCTTTGGTCTGACTTTCTGATTGCCAAGCTGTTCGGACTGGGCGCTTTCTTTGTCCCGTTCTTCATCGGTGCAATAGCGATTTATTGCTTCAAAATCAAGGAAGTACATCTACTGAGAGTATTTCTGCTCTCACTGTTCGGATGTGTGCTGTTCTCCATGTTGTTTGCATATCTTGCAGGATTCTTCCCGAAAGTGTTCATGCAGTGGTTCTCAAACAGCGCGGGAGGATCCTACGGCCATTTCGCAGTTAAATGGCTGGAGAATATGTTAGGCGGCCTTGGCACCGGAGCCGTCATCGTGGTGGCTCTTTTCATCTGGCTCACATTCTGCACAAAGAAGGTCGCGCTCTGGTGTGATGATCTGATATACAAGGTTTTCCATTCTCCGAAAAAAATAAAGGAATTCGATTATGATCCAGAGGAGGAGATTGTTGATGAGTATGAGAATGAGGAGGACGAAATCTTCTCGATGAATGAAGAAGCTCTTACCGCTTCACCCGAAGTGCCGGCGCCGCTTCCCGATGATCTGCTCGATCTCGATACCGGCGACGAGGATTTGAGTGACAAAGTGACCCTCACGATTGAGAATGACGACAATGACTATCTCGCAAACCTCAGTGAAGAGGAGCAGGCCCACATATTCGACCCGAGGCTCGATTTGTCTCACTACAAATTTCCTAGCATAGATCTTCTTGAAGATTATAGAAAGTTGTGGCACGAGGCTACCAATGAGGAGCTTGAGTCCAACAAGACCACAATCGTCAACGCCCTTGCGAATTTCAAAATCAAGGTTGACCGTATCGTGGCGAAGAGCGGCCCTACCGTTACACTGTACAAAATCCATTTGAGCGAGGGAGGTACCCGTATTGCACAGGTAAAGCGTCTGGAGGAAGATATCGCCATGTACCTGGGTACTACCGGAGTGCGCGTATTTGTTCTCCCGGGAGCAATCGGAATAGAGGTGGCAAATGAGCATCCAAGCGTTGTGCCTCTGAAGATGGTGCTCAATTCTCCTCAGTTCATTGAAGCGCGCGAGAAGATGGATCTTCCGGTCGCTTTCGGTATCACGGTTACAAACGAGCCTTTCTTCATCGACTTGGCCAAGATGCCTCACTTGTTGATTGCAGGTGCTACCGGTACCGGTAAGTCGGTGGGTTTGAATACTTTGATAACTTCTCTGCTCTTCACCAAGCACCCGTCGGAACTTAAGTTCGTGATGGTCGACCCTAAGAAAGTCGAGCTGGACTTCTATCAGAAGCTGGAGAAGCATTACCTGGCAGTAATGCCCGGTGCGGAAGAGTCCATAATTACCGATACCAGAAAGGTTATCGACACTCTGAAGAGTCTGTGCATCGAGATGGATTCCCGATATGATCTGTTGCGCAAGGCTGAGGTCAGAAAGCTCTCTGAGTACAATGAGAAATTCCTGAAACGGCAACTGAATCCTAACAAGGGACACCAGTTCCTGCCGTTCATCGTCGTTATTATAGATGAGTTCGCGGACTTGCTGATTACTGCAGGCCGTGAAATAGAGGAGCCGATAGCGAGACTGGCTCAGAAAGCTCGTGCGGTGGGTATTCACCTAGTGTTCGCCACTCAGCGCCCTACGGCAAACGTGATTACCGGTACGATCAAAGCCAATTTCAATGCGAGAATCGCATTCAAGGTAATGTCATCCGTAGATTCCAAGACTATTCTTGACCAAACCGGAGCGAACCGTCTGATCGGCCGCGGCGACATGTTGATAGTCTATCCTGGAGCAACCGATCTTGTCAGAGCACAATGCGCTCTAATAGAGACAAATGAGGTGGACAGGGTTACTAAGTTCATCGGTAACCAGCAGGGCTACAGCGAGCCGTATTACCTTCCCGAATACGAGGAGGAAAGAGACGAGGATGCTCCCGGAGCCGTCGATTTGCACAAACGGGACAAATTCTTTGAAGAAGCTGCCAAAATAATTGTTCAAAGTCAGCAGGGATCCACATCCCTATTGCAGCGAAAGCTTGGAATAGGATACAATAAAGCCGGCAGAATTATGGATCAGCTCGAGGCTGCAGGCATTGTTGGGCCGTCAAATGGAAGTAAGGCACGAAATGTGTTAGTAGATAGTTATGACACATTGGATCAATTGCTGAGATCCTTGGACAATTAGTAAAATGGCAAGATTATTCCTCATGTTATTATCGCTTCTGCTGCCACAGCTGGCGCTGTCTCAGCAGAACGGGACAACTCTTCTGGAGTATTTCAATTCTCTGGGAGGAGTTCGCGTGGAGTATGTCCTGAGCGGAGTCTCATCCGACGGTAAAATTACCGTGAGTGATAACGGCAGCGCTGAGATACAAGGTAAGTGCTACCATGTCAAAGGGGCCGGGATTGAGATTTTCAGCAATGGAGAAACATCCTACTACTATTCTTCTAAGAGCGAGGAGCTTGTTATTGCAAATAACGAGGCTATCCCTTTGCTGGCAGCTTCCAATATTTCCAAAAAGAGTTCAGGCGAGACTGTGGCTACTTACACTGCGCCTGACAAAGTGGTTTATACGATAGAGCTTAAAAAAGTAGTCGCTCTTGAAGAACCTTTGCCTGCATCGGCATTCGTATTCCAGGATTTTGACAATCCTTCACTGATCATTACCGACATCCGTTAGCGATATCAAGCACGTCCCGAATGCTTGCATAAGTATTCTCCATGGCTTTTTTGAGAGAATCTCCACTGAGCCAGGCTGCTTTGGTTATCTCTTCTTCAACTTGTGGAACCAGCTCAGTTACAGCCTCTTCGTCATTACACACCATCTCAAACCAGTGTGTGTGTTTGAGAATGGGAACGCCACCTGAAAGGTAGGTGTGATGGGTGACGCAAATCTCCTTTCCGGCAGTCAGATTCCTTACACCGGTTTCTTCCCTCACTTCCCTCACTGCGCACTCCCTGACAGTCTCATTTTGCTCGAGCATTCCCTTAGGCAAATCCCAAATATTTCTGTGCAGAATCATTAGCACGTTTCCGGCTGAATTTCTTACCACTCCGCCAGCTGCCGTGACGTTCTTGAAATGACCTGTAAGTTCCTCTATACAAGCATTATAATCACTGCATATGATATATAGTTGAGAAAAAGTGCAATTACTTATGAAATCGGATGCAACGAAATGCAACTTTTTTGCATCTATACAATATATTTTTTGCTCCTCCGAAACATTATATGTTTCCGGGAGATTGGAGCAAAGTGCGATAAATCGATTGTCAAAGTAGATTTTGTACATAACTTTTGTAAGTCAACATGGCAAAATTACCGCAATTATTGTTAATTTCGCATAAATAGGAGATAATTAAAGACCAATGGAAAGTTTTGAAAAAATTGTAGCAAAGCATTTGCTCGACATCAAAGCGGTTCTGCTCAGCCCGGACGAGCCTTTTACATGGGCTTCGGGATGGAAATCACCCATTTATTGCGACAATCGTAAAATCCTCTCTTATCCTAAATTCCGCAGCAACGTTGCTGACTATATGGTAGAATTGATATCCGATAAGTTTCCATCTGTGGAGATCATCGCAGGTGTCGCTACCGGCGCTATTGCCATAGGGGCTCTTGTGGCGGAGAGAATGGACAAGCCGTTCGTATATATCAGACCTAAACCTAAAGATCACGGCACTGGTTCACAGATTGAAGGTGAATTACCTCGCGGAGCCAATGTGGTCGTTATCGAGGATCTTATCTCTACCGGGATGAGCTCTCTGGGTGCTGCTGATGCGGCAATAAGGGCAGGTGCAAACGTGGTTGGCATGGTGGCCGTATTCTCATATAATTTCCCTAAAGCGAGGAGAGCTTTTGAGAATGCGAATATCGAGCTTCATACGCTTTCAAACTATGACACCCTTATCGACTGCGCAATCGAGTGCGGATATGTGAGTGATTCTGACCTGGATGTGCTGAGAGACTGGCGTTTCCGTCCGGACGTATGGACAGGAAAAAGTAGTTAAAAAGTTATAATAATTTGATTATTTGATAATTTGTAATTATATTTGAAGACGGATAATTTTGGCGAAAAGTATTTAAAGAACTGATAATTAACCAATTAACTTATATAACTCATAAACTTTTTTAATGTTTTACACAATGAAAAAATTATTTTTTACGCTTGCAGCAGTGCTTTTTGCTGTAAGTGCTCTTGTGTCATCTTGTACTAAGGACATTAACGTTGACCTCAAAGATCTTGAGAGACGTGTTTCTGACTTGGAGACAGCTTTGGCAAATGGCGCTGTTATCACAGCTGTTGATAACACGGCAACCGGTGTAAAAGTTACACTCAGCAATGGTAAGACTTTCACACTTAACAATGGTACAAATGCAGACGTTTGGACTATCGGTACAGACGGCTACTGGTACAAAAACGGTGTTAAGCAAGGTTACCTCGCTACCGGTACTAACGGCGACACCTATGTTCCAAATGAGGACGGCTATTTCTACAAAAATGGTGTTGAGAAGACAGACATTAAGTGGAAAGGCGCTTCAGGCGACATGGCTGTAGTTTACAATCCTGAAACTGGTACTCTTACCGTAACAGGTGCAGAAGGTATGGAAGAGGGTGACGTTCTTACTCTCGGCTCTCAAGTTCTGGCAAGTTTGATTCTTGACGCAGATCTTCTTACACGTTCCGGCAAGCCACTCTATATGCCAAATGTAGGTATGTATACAGATCCTGCTCCTGGTTCACAACCACAAATTCTTGGCGCTCCATTCGAGATTGTATGCGAGCTTAACCCATCAAACGCAAACGTTAGTGATTATGAGTGGGCTGTTATTGCAGAATCTACTCCTGTTTTTGCGCAGATGCTCGGCGTTCAAAACGATCAGATTTTCGTAGTTGACGAAGTTCTTAATCCTCTTGGAGGTAGTGGTAAAGTGGTTCTTCTCTGCTCTGTTAATCCAGACCTTGACATAACCAGTGATGAATTCGAAGAGTTTATGGAGAACGCCAACAGGCCTGAAAGTTTGGAGCTTTTCGTTAAAGCTACAAGCACTTCAGGTGTAACAGTTACTTCAAACAAGGGTCAATTCTACCCTATATCTGTATTGGTAAATGCAGCCGCTTTGGTTTACGACTTCTCATATGTTAACAATCAAGATCCTTCTCCTATCCCTGGATATATGCCAGACAGCTTGCATATGGTAAATCATTTCGTTATCGAAGATGTTTACTGCGACAGAGCTTTGGTTCTTTCTCCAGTATTGTTTGACGGAATGGAGACAGACACTACTCCTAACGCTGACAACTTCGTAGACTTTGACGGTGAATTTGTATACTATGCAAATGCTCCATACGATTTCGATCCTACTGACACTTGGTGTGAAAACGTTTACGTTGACGAAGTATTCCCTGTATCATTCCCTGTCGCATTCGAGTATGTATTGGAAGATGAAGGCGGTTATTTCGCTCCTGGTAACGAGTTCGTTGATGAAGAACTCTTGGCTGAAGGCGTTCTTGCTTTCACCAGCAATGATGCAAGATTTACTGATGTCAAGATTGCTATCGTCCCTTCAGTTGACGATATCGTTCTTGAAGATTTGGTTGATACTTTGTATGTAACAGTTGGTGACAACGCTCCTCAATCTTACGAGACTGATCCTATCGACCTTGGTGATGTTGACTATATGTTTATTGACACAGCTACAGTTGGTGCAACTCCTGCATATGCAATTACTAACGTACTCAACGAAGCTATTGAAACTACCGGTTTCGTAGGTTTTGACCTTGGTGGTTGGTATTATGAAGAGGGTGACTATGGTCAAGATGTAGCTCCTGCAGCTTACTCACAACTCACAGCACTTGACACAGTCTTCGCTTTGACTAAGCGCGTTCCTTTCGGAGAGGGTTCAGCTCTTGTTACTTTCGTAAACCCTAACGGTGACGAAATCACTATTCCTATCGTTTGGAACGTAGTTGTTGCTACTCCTGCATTTGAACTCTACGAGGATGTCGTTACATTGTCAGCTCACAAGGCTGCGGACGCAGCAACAGTAGCCGGCACTGCAACTCACACATACTATGATATCACTCCTTACAATGTATTCGAGAACGTCAACAAAGAGGCAGATCCTACTCTGCTTGACGGTGTTTTATTCTCAAGCGACTTCGCTCAAACTGAGACTGAAGTTGAGCTTACCGTTGTTACCCCTGGTGAAGAGGAGACTCTTTCAAGAGTTGAAGACTTGGAGGATGATACATTCGAGACTGACATCGTAGTTTCTGCTTTGTGCGCTTCACAAGCATGGGATGATGATCTGGATGCTTGGGTTCATGCAGCATTGACAGAGGAAACATTCACTGTAGTATTCGTTAACGACCTTGCAGTTGAGGTTGGTTCACCAATCGCCGTTACTACAGTAGGTAACGTTGAGACTGACTCAATCTGCCTGGTTGACTACATTACTGTAAGCAATGCTAACGAGGTTATCTTCCAAGGTGCAGCAGTCAGCGGTACAAGTGCAGAGGTTATCAATGATCTATTCATTGTTGACAACACATTCCTGACATTCTCAGTTGATGAGAGCACATTCCCTCCAACAGTTCTTGCAAACCACTACTTGACTTGGAATGAGAATGGTGTTGTAATCTGGAATGAGGTTGCTGCACAAGATGGTAGCTATACTCAGACAACTGACGTTGAGATTACATTCACAGTAACTGCTAAACTCGGTTCAACTGTGGGTAATCAACTTGTAGCTACTGCAACAGGTACATTCACTCTTAAGAAGAAATTCTAATCAGAGTTAATGATATAATAAGAGAGGGGCACGGTATCGTGCCCCTTTTTTATGTCCGTTGATAATCAAAAAAGGCCGGACTTAATTCCGGCCTTTTTTGTGATCCGCTTGGGGCTCGAACCCAAGACCCCAGCATTAAAAGTGCTGTGCTCTACCAACTGAGCTAGCGAATCATTCCCTTTTTGGGATTGCAAAAGTATGTATTATCCACGATTTAACCAAATTTTTTTCTAAATTTGGTACGATAAAACCTAACGAATGATTAAAACAATATTACTTCTTCTTATTTATGTATTGACCCCTGCCGGAATGCTATGGCTCTGCAACAAGGTAAAATTTCTCGGGAAAATCGGTCCAATACTTCTTCTTTACATTTTGGGTGTCATTATCGGTAACTTACCGTGGATTAATGATGGAACAGCCGGTTTGAAAGACACCATCACAACGGTAATGATTCCTCTGGCAATACCTATGATGTTGTTCCGTTGCTCAATCTCCAAGAGTGACCTGAAGGGAATCTTCAAATCGCTTATAGCAGGCTTGATAGCTATTCTTGTGAGCATCTTATGCGGTTATGCAATATTCGGTAAGTATCTTGGTGTGGAAGGTCCTAAAATCGCCGCAATGCTTACAGGATGCGAGACGGGAGGTACAATCAATATGGCGGCCCTACAACAAGCTCTTCACGTGCCAAGCGAGACGTTCATTATGATGAACTCTTACGATATGATCATATGCTTCCTCTATTTCGTATTCTTGCTGAGCATCGGCATCAAATGGTTCCGAAAAGTGCTTCCCCACAAGCAGGTAGAATACACGGATGCGGAAGATCAGGAAGTCAAAGCTCAGATAGCCAAGGACAATATGGTCAACCCGTACAGAGAACTCTGGTCAAAGAGCGGTATCCTTCAGATTCTGAAGATTATCGCTGCAGTGGCAATCGTATGCGCTCTGGGATATGTTTGTACAATTCCTTTCCCAAAGACATGGTTTACACCTATATTTATAATGGCAATCACTACATTCTCACTGATTGCATCATTCGTAAAGCCTGTCAAGAAGCTCGAAAAGAGTTTTGATATAGGAATGTACCTGATTTACATCTTCTCGATAGCCATGGCTTCCATGGCAGACGTGAGAAACTTGAACTTCCAAGAAGGATTGGCTGCGTTCCTGTTCCTGTTCTTTATCATCTTCGTTTCACTCTTCGTGCAGTTGATTATCTCAAAATTACTGAAGGTGGACTCGGATATGATGGTGGCAAGTTCAGTTTCACTTATCAATTCTCCGCCATTTGTTCCCGTGGTAGTTACTGCAATGAAGAATAAGAACGTCCTCGTCCCGGGCATTACTATCGGGCTTATCGGATTTGCTCTTGGCAATTATTTGGGGATGGGAATATACCAGTTGCTGCAACTCTTTTAACCGGGTATTTGGAATAAAAAAAGGTGACCGTTTCGGCCACCTTTTTTATTATAATACAGCGTTCTATCCGCCGAAGTTGTCGTATAGAACATTCTCAGGAGCAACTCCCAGGCTGTCAAGCAGATTGTTGACTGAAGCCACCATCATAGGAGGACCGCACATAAAGTACTTAATGTCCTCAGGAGCTTCGTGATCCTTCAGATAAAGTTCGTTCATCACGTTGTGAACAAACCCGGCTGTGTACTTAACGCCGGCTTCATCTGCCGCGGGGTCAGGACGGTCAAGTGCAAGATAGAACTTGAAGTTAGGGAACTCGCGTTCAATCTCTGCGAAGTCTTCAAGGTAGAATGCTTCTACAAGAGCGCGGGCGCCATAGAAGAATGACACCTTACGGTTTGTCTTGAGAGTCTTGAACAGGTGCATGATGTGACTGCGAAGAGGCGCCATACCGGCTCCACCGCCGACGAATACATATTCCATATCCTCCGGATCGTCCTTAGGAAGCAGGAACTCTCCGTAAGGGCCGCTGATTACGACTTTATCACCAGGTTTGCGTGAGAATACGTATGAAGAAGCTACACCAGGGTTAACAGGCAAGCACTTAAAGACGCCTTTTGGCTGAGACCTGTCAAACGGAGGAGTTGCAATGCGCACGTTCAGCTTGATGATATTGTCTTCTGCAGGATAA
>JAFSTD010000072.1 GCA_017450655.1 Bacteroidales bacterium
ACAAACTGTTTCCTTTCGAACATATAACCAGAGAGTCGGTGGAAGAGGCCTGCCGGCAGTTCATTGGGGAACAGGATCAGGTGCCGCCCATATTCTCTGCAAAATACGTCGACGGCACCCGGGCATACGAATATGCAAGAGAAGGAGAAGACGTTCCGCTCAAATCTTCACGGATAACTGTCTACGAAGCGGAACTCCTCGATTTCAATCCTGCCTATATGGCACCACCGGCACAAACGCCGATCAGGGAGGCTACGGCGCACCTTTTTTCCGATCCTGGGATTAGCGACGTGCCGAGGCCGCTGGCCACAGTGAGGATACGCTGCTCAAAGGGGACTTACATCCGTTCTTTCGCCAGAGACTTGGGGCTGGCGCTTGGAAGCGGGGCCTATCTGAATTCACTTCAGAGGACGATATGCGGAAATTTTTTTATAAAAAATGCAAATTCTTTGGATAATTTGCTTTCTACAAACTATTTTTGTCGTCTAAATTAACCCCGAGTAGCCCCATAATGAAATTACAGCAATTCAAGTACGCCTTTACACCCGACCTGATAGCACAATATCCCTCTGAATATCGTGATGAGTGCAGGTTGATGGTGTTGCACAAGAACACAGGCGAAATTGAGCACAAAATCTTTAAAGAGATCATCAATTACTGCGAAGAAGGTGACTTGTTCGTATTCAACGACACGAAGGTTTTCCCTGCCAGACTGAAAGGAAACAAAGAGAAAACCGGAGCTGAAATAGAAGTTTTCCTACTCAGAGAATTGAACCGTGAACAAAGGTTGTGGGACGTTCTCGTAGATCCTGCCAGAAAAATCAGAATCGGCAACAAACTCTATTTCGGAGAGAACGATTCACTGGTTGCGGAAGTGATTGACAACACCACTTCACGCGGACGTACTTTGAGATTTCTCTTTGACGGTCCGTACGATGAGTTCAAACAGACTCTTTATTCCATGGGCTCTCTCCCTATTCCGAAATGGGTAAGAGAAGAGCAGGAAGAGATTGACCTGACTCGTTTCCATACGATCTTCGCCAAGAATGAAGGCGCCGTAGCCACTCCTGCAGCAGGCCTTCACTTTAGCAAGAGCCTCTTCAAGAGAATGGAAATCAAAGGTGTGGACACTTCTTTCCTCACTCTCCATATGGGCAACGCCCACTTCCATTCCGTTGACGTCGAGGATCTTTCAAAACACAAAATGAGTTCCGAGAGGCTGATTATCCCGGAGGAGACCGCTCTCGCAGTCAACAAAGCCAGAGGGCACAGCAAGAAGGTGTTCGCAGTCGGTCTGACCGTTCTTCGCGGACTGGAGACTTACGTTACTACAAAGAGGGAGATTGCTCCTTTCGACGGATGGACGAACAAATTCTTCTACCCTCCTTATCAGTTTGCAATTGCCGATGCACTGGTGACCAATTTCCACCTTCCATCTTCTACGATGCTCATCAACGTAGCCGCTTACGCCGGTTACACTCACGTGATGAACGCCTATGACGTTGCCATCAAGGAGGGTTACAAATTCGGGACTTACGGCGATGCAATGCTGATTATCTAGTTTCGACATTATTTTTCTCTTTACAGAATCATAAAAAAGTGTCTGGATTGTTTTTCAGGCACTTTTTTGTTGTTTTCAAGCAGTAGTTTTCCCTAAAAAATGGAAGAAGAACTGATATGTCTGGTCGCTCTTGCCCGGGGGTTCGTATATAACTGTACCGCGGCAAGAGAACTGTTCGAGCGTTACGGCAGCGCAAAAGGGGCTTATGATTCAGTAAAGGAGAAACTCGGCAAAGAGAGCCTCGATGCCGCAGGGGAAACTATTGACCTGGCACATAAACACGGGTTTGAGATTGTGACGATTGGCGACAGCCGGTATCCGATACGGCTGAAGGAGTGTTCCGACGCTCCCTTGATTCTATATAAAAAAGGTAACTGCAACCTGAATTCCTCGAGGGCCATATCAATTGTGGGGACGAGGTCTTCCACTGAATACGGCAAGAAATACTGTGAACAAATAGTGAAGCATCTGGCATTATGCAGACCGGGGCCTCTGATTATCAGTGGAATGGCTACCGGAATTGACAGCTGTGCACACAGGGCTGCGCTGGAGAACGGCCTGAACACAGTCGCGGTAATGGGGACGGGATTTGACATCGTCTATCCTCCATGCAATCAGAATTTGTCGGAGAGAATATGCGAGGCGGGATGTCTGCTGACGGAGTTCGGAAGCGGCACACCCTCCTACCCTTACAATTTTGCCAGAAGAAACAGAATTATAGCCGGGATGTCGGATGCCGTCGTGCTGTGCGAATCGAAGGCCCGGGGAGGCGGGATGATAACGGCGCATCTGGCTTTTGATTACAGCAGGAGTGTCTTCGCCGTTCCGGGGAGAATGGATGACATCTCTTTCAACGGATGTAATTTATTGATAGAGAAGCAGGTGGCGACAATCGTCAGCTGCTGCGAAGTCATTACCGACACCTTGAAGTGGGAACCGGCGGCACCAGCGGATTTATTCTCCGAAGTGTCTCCCGAAAAAGGTCTGATTCTGGATTGCCTCCGGCAGAAAGGGGAGCAGAATTTGGCTGAAATTGCCGATGCCGTCAGGCTACCGATGGGAGAAGTCGCCAGGCTTCTCATCGAGATGGAAATTGACGGTCAGGTGATGCATCTTCATTCAAATAAATACTCTATATGAGCGGCATTTTGTTAACTTTGTACGCTAACATAGCAATAATGATTGATACTCATTCCCATATCTATGATGAGGCATTCAGCGAAGACTTTGAGGCCGTCGTTCTGAGAGCCAAAGAGGCTGGTGTCGAGGGACTTGTTCTCCCGGGAATTGATTCGGAATGCTATTATACCATGCTCGAGACCGCCGACAGGCTGGCCGGATTTGCGTTCCCTTGCATCGGGCTTCATCCGACCTCCATCGGAGAAGGATGGCGGAAGGAGCTTCAATTCGTCTACGACCACTTCGACGACCGCAAATTTTACGCAATCGGAGAGATCGGGATCGACGAGTACTGGAGCAAGGATTTCCTGAAGGAACAGATGGAGGGATTTGAGGCGCAGCTTACCCTGGCATATGAGAAGGATTTGCCGGTCATCATCCACAACAGAGAAGGCATCGAGGAAGTGATTGCTTCCATAAAACGGGTCAACAAGCCACTCAGGGGTGTTTTTCACGCGTACAACGGCAGCTACGAGACCTGCGAGAGATTCTTCTCGCTGGGAGATTTCTACATCGGCATAGGCGGAGTCGTCACTTACAAGAACGCCCACGTAGCCAAGACTCTGGAGCGGATTCCCCTCGAAAGAATCCTGCTCGAAACGGATGCTCCGTGGCTGACTCCCGTCCCTCACAGAGGAGAAAGAAACGAGAGCTCCTATGTCAAGTACACGGCGCACAAAATCGCTGAGATTATGGGAGTTACATTTGAAGAAGTTGATATCAGAACTACATACAACGCTAAAGAATTATTCTCACTTCCACTATGAAGATATTGATCATCTACACCGGCGGTACCATCGGAATGAAACAGGATACTGAAACCTCCGCCCTGATTCCTTTTGACTTCAGCCACATTCAGAACGAGATGCCCGAACTGAAGAGATTCGGATACGTCATCGATACCTGTTCTTTCGACAAG
>JAFSTD010000073.1 GCA_017450655.1 Bacteroidales bacterium
ACGGCCTGTTTTACGGTCTCGTTCGCTTCAAATGTTGAAATAGAACCTTTGAAAGAGTCAAGGGCAACGAATACTTTCATTTAGAATACACTGTATCATCACAAATTTATACAATTCTCATTTAGATTGTCTATTTTTGCCACGCAATGATTCAAAAAGAAAAAATGGGACTGTTCTCTTGTGTGGCGCTTATCATAGGCGCCTGCATCGGAAGTGCCATCTTTTCCATATCCGGAGTCACAATCTTCTATGCCGGACCTTCTGCAATTCTGAGCTGGATTCTGGCCGCTTTCATTTACGGCCTTTACGGATTGCTGGTAACTGAACTGGCTTCCATCTTCCCTCGCAGCGGAGGTATATACATATTTCCGCGCCTTGCCATAGGGGGTGACAGAGGCATCTTCCTGGGATTTCTCAGTGGCTGGGGTTACATAGTATCAAATATCATAGCAATAGCATTCTCAGCCATTTACGTAGGAATATACCTCGTTGCCGGATTTCCGGAGCTGAAAAACGAGATTGTCATTGCAATCGCCTCGCTTCTGGTTGCAATCCTGATATTGTCGGTCAAGAATGAAAGGTCACAGAGAATACAGAACGTACTGGTAGTGATATTGATCGGCATAATCCTGTTCTTCTGCCTGATGGCATTCTTCGGCGGAGGATTCGATGCAGTCAACTTTGAGAATTTCTTCACTGCCGGAAGCAAGGGCTCCAGCGGTTTCCTGAGTGCAATTCCGCTTGCTATGGTAGCCTATGGAGGCTGTGTCAGCATTGCTTTCATTGCCGCAGAAGTACGCAAGCCTGAAAAGAATATCCACCGTTCCCTTTTCATCGGACTGGCCACCGTGGCTTTGCTTTACGCTGCCCTGATAGCTGCTATCGTGGGGACGCTCCCCGTTTCCATTCTCTATGAGAACGAGGGTCTCAGATACATACCGCTCTTCGCATCCATCTCGCACGGAGGTCTCGTCGCATATCCATGGCTTACCAAGATAATCTGCATCTGTATTATAATCGCCTTATTGACAACAATTTGCGTATTACTGCGAGTAAATTCGCGCGCTATGCAGGCTATCTCCGGAGAAGGGCTCCTGCCCTCTTTCATAAAGAAGGAGAATAAGCAGGGGACTGCTTATAATGCTCTCATAGTGATGCTTGTGATTTGCTGCGCGCTGTGCTTCAAACCGGAATGGACCGAAGAGATGATAAAACTCGGAGCAGTTCTGAACATCGTCTCTATGACAATTACATGTTTCTCACTGATTGCCGCCAAGAGAAGAGCGGAAATCTCGGCAATCGTCACTATCATCATTCTCTGGATCTGCTATGTGCCTGAAATAAACCGTGGAAGCTCTGTTATGTGGGGATTTACCGCAGCGGTTTACGTGCTGGGCTTAATCGTCTATCTGATATACCGTAAACGCAGTTCAAAGCAAATCCTGAGAGTAAGCGGCGTCATAGTTCACGGCAAAGGACACGGACGCATTCATTCGATTCCTACGGCAAATCTCCAGCTTGACGAAGGCTCGGACATCCCGGTATTCGGAGTGTGGGCCACCAGGGTATTTATAGAGGACGGAGAATACAAAGGACTGACCAACGTAGGCTACAGGCCGACGGATGACGATTTCGACATGCCTACCGTTGAGACCAAGATAATCGATTATGAAGGAGATCTTTACGGGAAGAGAATGACGCTGGAATTCGTAAGGTACATTCGAGGCACCCGCAAGTTCTCAAATATGGAAGAGCTTCACAAACAGATTGAAGAAGACTTTGAGAAAATCAGATAAAAAGAATCCCGGGGCAAATCCCGGGATTCTCTTTAGATAGTCTTGGTATAGGATCTTCGCCTCAGGTAAACTTCATGATCGTAATGGTCAAGAAGTGTCAGGGCTCTGAAATTATCCTCCAGCTGAGGATTGACGATCATTGTCTTGATTCCAGCCTTGATACAGTTTTGATGAATGTATTTCAGCAGAAGCAATGAAGCGCCTTTCCCCTGGTACTCCGGCATCACTCCTATCAACAAAGCTTCCAGAGTGTCATTCTTCTTCAGGGCATGCAGGATTCGCGCGAATCCGAACGGGAACAGTCTTCCATTGGATTTCTTAACCGCCTTTGAAAGGGTCGGCACACAAAAGGCGAAACCTACCGGCTGGTCTTCCGCATTGAGACACACAGCCACATACCTGATGTCAAGTATAGGAACATAAGTCTGAAGGTAAGACTCTATCTGCTTGTCCGTCAACGGGCAGAATTGGAATAACGGCGCGAAGCTGTCGTTGTACATATGGAATATGGACATTCCGTACTTCTTGCACATTTCGGTCGTATTCTTTGCCTGAGCCATATGGAGTCCGTACCTCTTCTCTATCGTATCCGTAACCTCATAGATTTTAGGAAGTTCCGGTCCTATCTCTATCTTTTTCTGAATCCAGTCGGCCTCTTTCTGAAGACCGTAATTCTTCAGAAGAGTGTCGTAATAAGGATAATTGTAAAGACAGGTAAACGGAGAGAGTTTGTCGTATCCGTCCACGAGCAGACCCTCTTTGTCCATATCGGTAAAACCGAGAGGTCCTTTCATAGTGTCGCACCCGTGCGCGTGACCGAAAGCCACTACAGCATCCATCAAAGCATTCAGAACCTCCTGGTCCTCTATAAAGTCCAACCATCCGAAACGGACCGTGTTCTCTTTCCAGAGGTCATTGGCTTTGAAATTGATGATGGCAGCTACGCGGCCCGCTATCTTGCCATCCTTGTAAGCCAGATAGCATTCAGCTGTCGAGAAATCCCAGGCGCCATTCTTTTTGGGATTGAAAGTATCGTACTCGTCACCTTCAAGGGCAGGCACCCAATAATCGTTTCCCTTGTACAGATCAAGGGGAAAACGGATGAATTTCTTGAGAAGCTTTTTATCCTTTACCGTTACAAGCGTTACCGACATAATCAACTACATCTTTAACCGTTAAAAACTGTTGTTTTTCGTCGATCTGAATTCCGAATTTATTCTCTATGGCCAGACTCATAAGGAGCATCGAGAGAGAATCTATCGCGAGATCAGTGATCAGATTGTCTTCCTCAGTAATCTTTGAAAGATCAGTCTTCGGCTTGACCATAGATAGAATCTCTTTCAAGCCGTCATAAACTTCCGTTCTGCTCATCTTCTTAATTCTGATTGCGTGCGACTTTCATAGCTCCGGTACGCTTGAAGTCCTCTTTGCGTACGGTGATGTGCTGGATTCTGTGGGTTGAAGGCAATGTAGCGTTGACGTCGTCAACCACTTTCTTGAAGAAAGCTTCAACCTCTTCCCATGGTTTTCCTTCGAATGCCGGCATCTGAGGATAGATTTCAATTGCTATCACTTTTTCTCCGTCAATCTCTTTCTCGCTTACGAGACAGTCTTTAAGGGCTGCGCATTTATAGAATGGCTCCTCTATCATTTCAGGACTTACATTCTCACCGTTTGCCAAAACGATGATATTCTTGATTCTGCCTGTGATATAAAGGAATCCGTCCTTATCCAGATGTCCGAGGTCTCCGGTCTTCAACCATCCGTCAGGAGTCATTACGGCTGCAGTCTCTTCAGGCTGACCGTAGTAGCCCAGGAACAGGTTGTCACCTTTGATCCAGATTTCTCCGTCCACAAACTTGATATCTTGCTCTGGGTATACCTTACCGACTGAAGTCGGGTGAGTTACCACATCTCCGTTACCTGAAGTCAGGTTTGCACCTTCGGTCATACCATAGCCGGCGAGAAGTGAAATGCCAATCTCGTCAAAAGCCTTGATAAGACGCGGGGGAACGTTGGCAGCGCCTGAAATGATGGTCTTAAGCTCTCCGCCCAGGAATTGGACGCCGTACATTTTGGTAAGTCCGTATAGAATGTCGCAAAGTCCGGGTACAAGTACCAGGAAAGTAGGTTTGATCATCGGAAGCTTGCCGATGGTAGCCTTTGCATCTTCAGCGCTGAACCATTCTGCACCCACGTAGAATGCTCTCATTGTAGAGAATATCAAGCCGAAAACGTGGCTGAGAGGCAACAGACAGATCATTCTGTGTATTCCCAACTGAGGACCCGGCGCGAAAATGGCGTTGAAAGAGCCGCGCATAATAGCCCTGTGAGGAAGAATGGCGCCTTTCGGAGCGCCTGTTGTACCTCCTGTGAAGAATATAGCTGCCGGATCATCTTTGTCAACTACAACTACAGGTGCTTTTTCATCTGACATTTTAGCGGTTGAAATAACCTGGCAAGGCACTTGAGGTAATTGTGAGGCGAATTCGTCCCTAACTGCCAATACCTTCACACCAAATTTCATACAGCATCCCACAACTGCCTGGACAGGCAATTGAGTAGGAAGAAGGATGCCTACAAAACCCGCTGAAGTTACTGCGAGAAAAGTTTCTATCGCATCAATGCTTGTTTTCTCCCAGATAGCCACCTTGTCACCTTTCTGCAATCCCAAAGAATTGAGATACGCACGTCTGCGTGCCAGTCTTTCACCCATTTGTGCATAGGTGTAAGTATTTACGGTATCGGAAAGTGCGGGGAGATTACTCCATTTTTTTTCAAACCAGTTCACGAATTCCGGAATTGTGGGGAAATAACTCAGTTGAGCGAGCTCCTCAGCCGGAATCATGTCAAAGAAATAGTTACTCATTTTAGTTTAGGTTAGTTAGTTGTTATTGTTTATTGATTATTGTCAAAACTTGTATTCATAATGAACTCTTTCATTTCGGGGAACAGATTGAAAGCATTGCCCAGATGTATCATCCTGAGGGCTGCAAACGGGACAATCTTTTTGTTGATCTCATCCAGGTCGGCGTCCGGTCCGAAATATTCTTTAACGAAAACGTTCCAGATCTTTCCCATCGTTTCATTGTTCACGTGATAAAGATCCATCGTCACATTCTCAATGTTGGAATTGCAGGTAAAATATACCATTCCGAGGTCAAAAAGAGGATTTCCGTATGAGAAATCGCCCAAGTCTATCCAGTAGTTCTTGCCGCCGGCCATCAGGAGATTGCCTATATGCATATCACCGTGGAGACAGGTGTGAGTTACCGGAACTGAATCTATGAAAGAGATTATCTGTTTCTTCTTAGCATCGTCAAACAGATCGGATATTTCAATGTCTTTCTTGACTATATCCACCACGTGGGTAAAAATATCAGTCCTGCAAGGAGTTGAGTGAATTTTTTTGCAATAGCGCGCGAAAGTGGCGGCATATTTCTCCAGATTCTCGGGCTCCTGAGAAATGGCGCGCGCATAGGAGCGCTTGTTGATGATTCTCTCGAATTCCACTCCCAGTTTATTGTCTGCCATAACCAGTCCGATCGGTCTCGGGCTGGCGATACCCATCTGGTAAACCGCGTCGGCAATGACGATTTCCTTCTCTGCAACGTGGCGTGGAACACCGTCATTATATATCTTCACCATTCTGTCAGGATTGTTTTTACAGTCATACGAAACACAGGTATAACTGTCTCCGCTTCTGACATAATCCCGGGCCAGATCAATTACTCTGGGAACAAATCCTTTGGCTCCGAAAACACTGTTTATCAACCTTACAAACTCCTGATATGCAAAAGTATCAGACAGTTCGCTGAGAGAATCGGCAAGTCCGCGGTAATGCCATTCATGATCTGAACGGTCCTTAGCATGGAAGATTTTCCAAAGTTCGTCGCCCTGTACCATATAGTCACGGTAGATAGCCCTCATATTGGAGAGCTTGTCTCCCATTGCCACTATTTTGGTATCACGGTCAGCTTGGGCCAGACGGTCGATGGCAGCCTTCTTGCGGGCGTGCCAGGTATCTTCTTCCTTTGTGCCTTCGGTGACTTCGTCGCTTTCAGCCTTGACAATGCCGGCGATTCTGTCCCCGAATTCTCTACGGATATCATCTATTGTAACCGATGTATCTTCTACGGTATCGTGGAGGGCGGCAGCCGCTATCAGTTCAGGGTCCGTGGTAATTGTGGAAACAATCTCCATCGCCTCCATCGGATGAACGATATACGGGAAGCCTTTTCCTCTTCGTTCTGAATTAGCGTGTGCGTTTACTGCGAATCTTATTGCTTTGTCTACAAGGCTTGTATCAATAAATGCGTTTGCCATCTTACTTCTTTTTGTTCATGAAAGAGAGCGTTTTGGCCAGCTGAGCCGTTCTCTCCGCACGGGCCAGGTTGCCTTCGGAGGCACCGCCCAGAGAATCGAAGAAATGAGCCAGTTCCGGCACTCCGCCACCTTTCTCAAGGATATACACAATACAGAGGTCCTGTAGTGCGACGGTTGATGATATTATATCCAGATCGGTATTACCCAACTGACGACGTGCAAGGCTGTATGCGTCGTCGCTGTAATTCTTAACCAGGGCCGACAAGTCGCCGAGAGTGGTAAATCCCAGATCCAGCAGTACTTTCAGATAAGGCATGAGGGAACTCTCCGTAATCTCCGCCTGATTCAGAGAAGCAATCTTGTCCAGGAGAGGATTGAACGGCTTTAATTCCAGAAAACTCTTGAAAGTGTCCTTATTCAAAGGGATATCCTTGATATTACCTTTGGACACAAGCGTTTCTATCTGACGGCGATAATCTGCAAAACCCTTGCGCAAGCGGCTCAATTCATCATCGGCCAACTCAAGCAAACCGGCAAGGCGGTTCATTGAACGCAGATATTCGCGTGGAACCTCGAATCCCGTCTTATATCCGGCATCGTGGTCCATATTGGCCCAAACATGCTGAAGAGCAGATCTGAGCTGGATTTCAAAGCGACACTCATTGAATTCCGGATGAGTCGGATCGGAGAATAAACTCTTGGGGATCCGGCAGATGTAGTGAAGTGACATATATCCGAAAGCATTCAGCTGAAGGAGCTTCCTTTTATCCACGGAGTTGTCCCAGTCAATGACGAATACATCCTCTATCAAAGCGGCTATCTTATCCACGTCATCATTGTAGAACGTAATGATCCGGGCACCCAGGATGTCGGTTATGTCCGAAAGAGAATTGTATTTCGCTCCCTTGATTTCCAGTTTTCCAGCAAGGCTCTTCTCATCCTTTACCCGCGCTTCAATGGCGGTAACAAGAAGGTTGTTCTTGTTCAAACAGTCACGCAAGATTTCGAGCACATGGCTCTTCATCTCTTCGAAAACCGGCTTTTTCTCGAGATACTCTTCGAGAATCATCGAGCAGTGAAGGTCTAGTCCGTACATAGTCACAACACAGTAACGTGCGAATTTAATAAAAAAAATAAAGGCTGGCAAATCAGCCAGCCTTTTATCATATAGTCAAATCAATTATTTGACAGCTGTTTTAGGATTCAGAGGAATTCTGCCAGGATCGTTGGCTGCGCAGATTGCAAGCCATGCAACGATAGTAGCGTCAATCTTCAGATCACCAAGTGACAAACGCTCGTAAGTATCCATAATTGTGTGGTAAGTACGGTTGTACTCAAGAGCATCCTGGATAAACTGGTATGCAGGAAGACCTATTCTTTGGAATGTTACGTGGTCAGTTGAACCGGTAGTTCTTGGTGAAAGATAGTTGAAACCGATTGACTCGATATTCTTCATCCAAGCCTCAAAGAATGGGAATGCACCGTCATTATTCTCCAGGTAAATACCGCGGAAACGACCTGAACCGTTATCCATATTCAGATAAAGCGCGAAATTGTCATATCCAGGAAGTTTCTGTTGGTTCTTGTAAAGGAAATTCTCCATATATCCGCGTGATCCGTAAAGACCTTGCTCTTCACCACCCCACAATGCAAGGCGGATAGTTCTCTTAGGTTGAATACCAAGATCTTTGAGGATACGCATAGCTTCCATCATAACGATGCAGCCTGATGCATTGTCAGCAGCACCTGTACCGCCATGCCATGAATCGAAGTGACCGCCAAGAAGAACGACTTCGTCTTTAAGTTTAGGATCGGTTCCAGGGATCTCAGCGTATACGTTGTGAACTTCTTGATCGTTAGTGAACTTATTGATAAGCTCGAGTTCCATCTCAACCTTCTGACCGTTTTGGATCAAACGAACCATACGTGCATGGTCTTCTACCGGCATAAGGATTTCAGGAGTTGGCTCAGGATCACCTACTTTGTAAGAAGCGCCTGTACTGCTTGGTACATTGAAAGTACCGCGGCCTGTTACGATGCAAAGAGGTTTCTCTTTAGCAAGAAGCTCGTTTGTGAGGTTTTGAAGCTCCATACGGGCATTACGGTCAAGTTGTTGAGCAGGAGCAGCTGCAGTTCTTGGAGGACCTGCAGGAGATGTAGCAGAATTGAATCTTGTATCTGTTTGAAGAGCCTCGAGCTGTTCCTCAGTGTAGCGGGTAGCCAGAGGGTTGAAGTTGACAGCATAAGTTTGGGTTGAAGGCATCAACAGGATTTTGCCCTTAATGTTGCCTTTGTACTTAGCCAAATCTTCTTTAGTCTGCACGTCAAATACGATGCACTCACCTTTCACAAGGCCTTTTGTACTACCTGTCCAAGCTTTAGGGTTGACTGTGAATGCACAGTAGTAAGGAGATGTCATTGCGGCATAAGTTTTAACAACATCCCAACCGCCTCTTGGAAACTCTACTGCAAATTCAGCACGTGGGTTAGAGAAGCCCATTTCGCCGAGTTTTTTAACAACAAGACTCTCAGCACGACGTTTTTGTTGTGAAGCTGTAAGTCTGGATCCCATAAGGTCTGTCATATATTGAGAAATCTCCTCAACTTTAGAATTATTCAGACCCTCATCTTTGATTTTCATAGCCAACTCAGCAGGTTGTGAAACCTGAGCATTGGCAAGGTTGCAGCTGAATACAACAGCCAGCAACGAAACTAGTAATAAACTTTTTTTCATCTGTTGTTTATTTGGTTTATCTTTTTATTGAGGTTTATCCCATTATTGACTACAATAACATCGTTCGATACTCTGTAAGCATAGCCTTGTTTCCCTTCTCCCATATAGACTACTTCATAAACGACGTATGGTGTAGTAACTCCATTGTCAAATCCTACGAAAACGAGGGTAAAGACATCCCCGGGTTCAAGGTCTTCGTAGTAATCCGCCATATCATCATAGCTGGTCGTGCCTTTGGATATCAAGGCGTCAATCATGTCATATTCTGTATATAGACATATGGTAGAATAAAGGTACAGTTCCGGAGAGCTGTACATATCGTTCATTATGTCCTTGTACTCATAATCCCAAAAATATGTGTCGGTATCATTGGAAGTGGTTACCGTTATCACAGTTCCGAATATCGATACGTCAAGCAGCTTGATATCCGCCGGAACTATCGGCGGAGTTTTCATCGGAACCGCAGTCAAAATCGGATACGGTACATTCCCGTCCGTGTACGGGATTGCAAATACGAAGTATTCGGTATCCGGGTCGAGAGGAAAGAGTATATCATAGAATGCTCCCCTGGTAAGGAATATCTCTTCAAACGAACCAAGCTCAGAATACTCCTGCTCTACATACATTTCTTTCAGTCCTTCGTCGATAAACTTGATGAATTCCGCATCATTATCAAAACTTTTCAACAAGTCGGCAGAAGCTGCGCTTATGTAATAGTTAAAGTCGTTGGTCTCAGGAACAGCGTCTACCCAGCAAGCGTTAGGTTGCACCTTATCCACCATAATCGTGAAAGGATTGTCACTTGGATAATACGCTTTTTTACATCCTGCAAATGACAGAAGTGCAATAAAAACAACTATATAAAGGAGATATTTTTTCATCTGTCAAATCAGTTTGAGTACTTTAAAAAGGAATTTTACCGCTCCCTGCTGATGACTGCCATAGTGTCCGAAATCATAATCTACATTGTCGTCATATCTGAACTGGCGTTGCATCAACTGGGAATTAACAAATGGAACAGTCTCATCATCTTCAGAATGGAACATGAGAAGCGGCGCTTCCGGATGATAAGAGTTCGGTATGCTGTTCTGCAAAAGTTCTCTGTAGAAACGGATTGTCTCCTCATTCGTCTTGATAAGGGCGTTTGAGGTTAGAATGTTGCTAAGGCTGTCCGAACCGATGAGCTTGCTCATCTGAGAAACTGTATATTTCTTGGAATTCAACCAGTCTTGATAATGAGACAGCAGCGGTTCCTGGAAGAAGTAGTCCATGTCGAGAGGACGGTCCATACCGATGCTCATTCCCTGAACGATCATTGGAATTGCACAAGGAATACCTGTAACATTCACTTTTACAGCCTGGTCATATGTTCTTGCAATATTGTACGGACCCGCTCCACAATAGTTTTGCTTGATGTGGAATCTCTGACCGTAATAATCTCTGTTCTCTATCAGTCTCTGGCAATGGAGAGAAGTAGCCCCTCCTTGAGAATAACCGAACAGTATCACCTCATCCGATTCAGGGACTATGCCTCTTTTCTTTAAGAAAGGCCTTGCCGCCAGAGCGAAGTCCAGCACGTTTTCAGCGCATACTACAGCCTGCAAATACGGATGAACCTTATCGACAGTAACGCCGAATCCGATATAGTCGGCCATGACAACCGCGTAACCCTTCGTGGCGAGGAGTCCTTCAAGGCTGAAGCCCTGTGACGGGGCCTCTGCATTGGATCCGATTGTCCAGTGTGATACAACGATGATATTCTTTATTTTGCCATCCTTGGGATAAACCACCTTGCCCGATACGGTGATAGGATTACCTTTCAAATCGTGGCTGGTGTACGTACCTACCACCTGATGTAATTTAGTGTAGGTAAAGCAAGATAGTATTCCGGAAGCAATCCCGGCTACATTGGTGTAGGTAGCCTTGGTCCCGGTCTCCGTAAAACTGAGCATGTCAACGGTCTCCCACAAAGAGAGATCGTCGGCATCGCAGTCAGACTCTGAGATCAGTCTGAAACTGCTCTCTATCATATCCAGCGATGATTCGTCAAAATCTACAAACTCCATCTTGTCGTGTGCGCAAGAGAGGAGAATTGTTATGGACAATAGCATCAATATGTTGAACTTCAACTTCATAATCTATATCCTATTGAAAAAGACAATAACCTGCTACCGAACATGAAAATCTGCTGGGTGTTTTTCAAAGCGACCAAAGCTCCGAGGTCAAAAGCACCGAAGAAATGCTCGTTACCCACGGAGATGCCATAAGCCGTGAGACCGAATGCCGGAGAGCAGAGAGTTTTCTGCCCCGTGTATGACGCCTCGGTACCGGTATTGATAGTCATCCCGATTCCAAGACCGCTGTACATCGTCACCAGACCTTTTCTGAAATAGGTGAACCTTACGTTAGGCATCAACGTATAATTGCTGAAATGTTTCTTCAAACTGTCTTCCTTCCAGGAAACATTCTCGAAGTCAACGTTGAATCCAGCGCTGAGCCAACGGTTGAAAGAGTAATTGTAATTGAGGAAGAAGTGGCCTGTATAGTGATACTCCGTTCTGGTAGGAGATTCGTAGAAAACAGCTTTTTCAAACATCGGATCCCCCCAGCCCAAGCGGAATTCGTGCCTGCTATAATCCTGAGCGAAAGACACTTCAGTGCTCAGAACTACAGCCAAAAAACCTATGGTCAGAGATACAATTTTGTTCATGATTGGCAAAAATAGAAAAAAAATGCATTAAAACGCCATTTTATCAAATAAAGAATAGCGCTACACCGATGCAGGAGATGACTGCGCCAAGGATTCCCTTCAAAGTAATCGGGGTCTTGAAGAGCCAGTATGAAGGGAGAATGATGATGATCGGAGTGAGCGCCATCAGGGTGCTTGCTATTCCGGCAGCAGTGTACTGTACGGCCATCAGAGAGAGTCCGACGCCGACGAATGGTCCGAAAATCACCGCTATAAGCATTGCAGTCATACCTTTCCGGTCCTTAACCCCTTCTGCAAAACCTTTCAACTGTCTGCCTGCGAGAATTGCAAGGAGGAAGAATACGAAACCGGTGATACACCGGATGAAATTTGCCGCAAAAGGGAGAATGTTTTCCATCTGCGGCAGTACGGCGGCAGGTATGTCATTGGAATAACTGTCCATTCCCAGTTTACTCAGGACCAGTCCTACACCTTGACAGGTACCAGCTCCGATTCCGAAAAGCACCCCTTTCCAAGGGAGGGAGAGGGATACGTGGTTACCGTCATCGGAACGGCCGAGAATCGTGATGACGATACCGGTCAACGTCACGACCATCGCCAGCAGGTTCATCCAGGTCAGAGTCTGACCCAAGGTTATCCAGGCCATTATAGCAGCGGAGGCCGGTGCAAGTGTCATGAACAGCTGGCCATAGCGGGAGCCGATATGTATATAACTATTGAAAAGGCAATAATCTCCGAGGAAGAATCCCACAAAGCCGGATGCCGCCATCAACAGCCAGGTTTTTCCCTGGGCATATACGGGTAAAGCGTGTCTGGTCAGAATGAACAGCAGGATTGAAGTGAAAACCGTAGCGACAAGAAGACGCCAGCAGTTCATGTTCAGCACCCCCAGCCTCTTACTGCCGACTTCGGCGGCAAGCGCGGTCACTGTCCACATGAAGGCCACTGCGAGAGATATTATTTCACCAATATGCTGCATTATACCAAAATATGTTCAAGAAGAATTTTAATGCCTATTGCAATCAGAATCAGTCCGCTGATGACGGAGCTCCGCTTCCCCAGAAAGGCGGAGACTCTGGTTCCTCCCTTCAGGCCAAGGAAAGCAGTACCGGCAGTCACCAATACCACTGTCAGAGCCGCGACTGTGATTTTGCCCCATCCGAAACCAACCGTCATAGCCATGGAAACGCCTACCGCCAGAGCGTCTATGCTCGTGGCAACGGCAGCAAGGAGACAGCTTCCGAAGGAGGCAAGATTGAAATGAGTATTGTCTTCACCGGGTCTCAAAGCTTCTGCAATCATCTTTCCGCCTATGAAAAACAGCAGGAAGAATGCAACCCAGTGGTCAAATTTCTCTATGTATTTCAGGAATGAGAATCCCAACAGCCATCCGGCCAGGAGGAACAGTCCCTGTACAAGACCGAAAGTGAGCTCAATTCTGACACGTTCGGCAAGAGACAGTTTGTCTTTTTGGGCACCCTGCACGAAAGTGACAGCAAGGGTATCGAAACAAAGGCCGATGGCGAGCAGAATTATCTCGAAATAGCTCATTATTACTTCCAAAAAGTGAGCAAATATAAATATTTATTGTTATTATGATTAAATTTGTAGTTATGTCCAAAGAGAAAAAATATCTGTGGTTAATCGTCGGCGCTTCGATTCTTCTCCGCGGCATCTTTGCAGCGTGTACAGAACTGAGCAACGACGAAGCTCTCTACAGAATACTGGCGATCTTCCCTGCGATGGGTTATTACGCTCATCCTCCGATGGTTGCATTGCTTGCCAGACTGACTACACTGGGGGCTTCCGTTGCTCCGGAATTCTTCGTCAGAATCTCGTCAGTCATTATAG
The DNA here is from genome assembly GCA_017450655.1 of Bacteroidales bacterium. Lineage (GTDB taxonomy): Bacteria > Bacteroidota > Bacteroidia > Bacteroidales > UBA932 > Equibacterium. The sequence goes on from JAFSTD010000073.1 coordinate 13,418, forward strand.
GCACGGTAAATACCATTCTGGTATTCAAGATTGCGACAAGACTCACAGGCAAAGAAAAAACCGGGCTTATAACAACCCTGTTATATACTGCATCCGTTTATGCCACGGTATTCATCGGAATCACGCTTCTCCCGGACAGTTTTCTCTCCCTATGCTGGCTGTGCGCTCTGGACATTATGCTCACGCTTGCGCGTAATCCCGAGATTAAAAACACCGGGAAAGGGACTGTATTGATGCTGACAATGGGTCTGGCGGTGGGAATCGGCGCCCTGTCAAAATATACTGCAGGATACCTCGCAATCGCCTGGTTCGTATACGTTTTGATATACGACAGGAAATGGCTGGGCAAATGGTCTCTCTGGGGAGCCCTGCTCATAGCATTTGCAGTATTCTCTCCCGCAATCATCTGGAACCTCAACCATAATTTCGCGAGCATCGCAAATCAGACGAACAGGCTGCTGAGTTTCGAACAGATTCTCTGGTGGTCTCCTTTCAGGGAGATAGGGGGAAATCTGGCCTATCAGAACCCGATCAACTGGATACTGATAGTTGTCTCAATCGTTTTCTTCCTTAAGAACAAGGAGAGAATAGAACGTCCGGTCCTGAGAATCCTGCTGATATCTTCAGTGCCGATGATTCTCCTGTTCTTCCTCGCTTCATTCACCCAGCCTACCCTTCCGCACTGGAGCGCTCCTGCTTATTTCGGTCTGATTATTCTGGCCGCGTTGTTCCTGGATCAAGTCAAGTGCGGGTACAAGGTTGCTGTATGGAGCTGTTCCGTTATGGCAGTTCTCCTGATTCTCGCAGGAATTGAGATAAATCACGAACCGGTTCCGATTCCGAGGGACGTAAACGCAGCGGATGTGGGACGTGATGACATTACTCTGGATATGTACGGCTGGAAACAGGGTGGCAGGGCTTTTGCCGAGCTCTATAAGAAAGATGTAGAGGAGGGGGTGATGAGAGCTGATTCGAAAGTACTCAACGACGTATGGTTTGAAGGGGCTCACCTTGACACCTATTTTGCTCTTCCGCTGGGACTCAGACAGATTACTTTTGACAATCTGGATTATCAGGCCATATCGGAGACCAGAGGCGGGCTCACCCCGGGAGATGACGTGTATTTCATCTCTTCGAGCCGCACCTTCGTTACCCCTTATGAATCATATTCCGGAGGAGGCAATACGATAGAGGAGCCTGAAACAATAGAAATAATGCGTGGCGGACGTCTCGTGGAGAAATTCTACGTTTACCGCATTCATATAGCCGACAGTTATTAGGATGAAGTCAAAAATCAAGGTTGGCCTTTTTGTGGATACATTCTATCCGATGGTGGATGGAGTCATCAGGGTTGTTGACAATTACGCCAGGAGGCTGAAAGACAAATGCAACGTCACTGTGTACGCCCCACGCACCAGCGCCGCCTTTCCGATTATAGACAAGGTGCTGGAGATGGGATCGATGACTGAAGACGACATTGTCGACAGGTCTCTCCCCTACAAAGTGGTCAGATGCAACTGTCTGCCGTTCAAGACGAACAATTACGTCATCCCCGCTCCTATCTTCGACGTGGACTTCATGCTGAAACTCAACAAAAGCAAGCTGGACATAGTGCATATCCATTCTCCATTCACTGTAGGACAAATGGGGCTTTACTACGCTAAGCTGCAGAAGATTCCGGTGGTGGCCACCCTGCATTCTCAGTATAAGCAGGATTTTGAGAGAGCTGTGGAATTCAAACCGGCTGTGGATGTGGCGATGGCATCCATAATGAACGTTTTCAACAATTGCAATGAGTGCTGGACAGTCAATACCGATATCCGGAATCTTTATATCGAAGAATACGGACTCAAATCGCCATGCCTTATCAAGAACAACGCTACCGACCATGTCCCCGTAAAGGACAAAGAGGCCGCTGCCAGGATGATAGAGAGGAGATTCGGTCTGAAACCTGACGATACGGTGCTCCTGTTTATCGGGAGACTCACTTTCCTTAAAGGACTGGACCTGATAGTCAATTCTCTGAAGAATGTAAAGGGAGCGGGATTCAGGTTCAAGATGTTGTTTGTGGGTGAAGGGGCTGATGAAAAGGCTCTAAGGACACTGATTAATAAGAACAAGCTCGCAGATGACTGCGTACTGTGCGGCAGAATTGACGAAAAGGCGGACCTTGAAGCTATCTACTCAAGGGCGAAACTCTTCCTGTTCCCTTCACTTTACGATACGAATTCTCTGGTACAGATTGAGGCCGCCTGCCAGGGTGTTCCGACTCTGTTCCGGACCGGAGCCAGAACGGCCGCAATGGTAAAAGACAATCACAACGGATTCTTCGCCGGAGGTACTCCTGAAGAATATGCTAAGAAACTGACTGAGATTCTGTCGAATGAAGAACTCTATGAGAAAGTAGCTGAAAACGCACGGAAAGAATTATACAAGAACTGGGACACGGTAGTCGATGAAGTATATTCAGACTATCTGCGTCTCCTGAAACAATAGAATATGAAAAGAGTTTTGTTTGCCATAATCGCCGCTTTGGCAGCATTTCATTCTCTGCCGGCACAGAATCCGACATTCTCGGTATCGGTAGCCGAAAGGGATACCTGCAGCTTGATAATGGACGTTTATATGCCGGAAGACAATGCAGTGCTTCACCCTTGCATAGTGTACATATACGGAGGCGGCTTTATTCTGAAAGGGCAAAGAGAGAGCTATGTGACCGGATTTTGCCAGAGAGCCGCAAACGACGGTTTCGTGGCAGTGGCTCCCGACTACCGACTCGGACTTAAGGGTCAGATGTCCAAAAGCTACGTTGGAATGGTGAAACCTCTTGACAAAGCCATTCACATGGCCGTAGAAGACGTTTATTCTGCAATTTCATACATCATTGAAAACGCTGAAGATCTCCGGGTAGACACTTCCAAGATCATTCTGGCAGGTACCAGCGCAGGAGCAATCACCGCTCTTCAGATGGACTACGAGCTTGGCAACAATACAGAATACGTAGCCTACATGCCGTACGGTTTCCGTTTTGCAGGTGTCATATCCTGCTCGGGAGCGATTTTCAGCAGAAATGGTGTTCCCACTTATAACGTGCAGGACCCCGCCCCGACATTCTTCCTTCACGGAACGAAGGACAAACTCGTAACTTACAACAAGATACAGTTTCTGAACATAGGTTTCTTCGGATCAAACGCCATCGCAAAACAGTTCAAATCCAAGGGGTATCCTTACGTATTCTACAGATATGAAGGAAGATCTCACGAGGTAAGCGCTTTCAACATTCCCGAGTACGACGCAATCATGCAGTTCATAAACGAATGCGCCCTCGGAGACAAACGCTATATGGTAGAGAAGACAATCACGGACTTGCAACTGAATCAGTCGACAGTCTTAAACTGGAATACCACCGATTTGTTTAACGCAGACAAGAAATGAAAAAACACGGCACAACATACGTTTTCCTGATAATCGCCCTGTTGGTACTGTTTGCGGCGAACATAGCCTACGGCGCTGTCAGGATCCCATTGAAGGATATCCTGGACATTCTGACCGGCAACGGAGCTAACGTCAACAAGGCCTGGTCATTCATTGTTTTGAATACCAGAATCCCTCAGGCGGTCACCGCCCTGTTCGGAGGTGCTTCGCTTGCCGTGAGCGGTCTTCTGCTTCAGACGTTGTTCAAGAACCCTCTGGCAGGTCCTTCCATCCTGGGTATCAGCGACGGAGCGAATCTGGGAGTTGCGATAATAATGTTGCTTACCGGTGGCATCGGCTCCATAGCCGGTTACCTTGCCACCGTTATGGCGGCCCTTGCGGGAGCATTCGTGATTCTCATCATAATCATTCTCTTCTCAAGAAGGGTCAAGAGCAACGTGATGCTCCTGATCATAGGTATTATGATAGGTTACATCGCTTCGTCCGCCATCTCAATTCTCAATTATCACGCTTCCGTCGACAAAGTGCACCAGTATGTAATGTGGGGAATGGGTGATTTCAGCAGCGTTTCTCTCGAGAAACTGCCGTTCTTCAGCATTTCCTGCATCGCAGGCCTCATTCTCTCCGTACTGTTGATCAAGCCTCTCAATGCTTTCCTTCTCGGAGAACAGTATGCCGAGAATCTGGGAGTCAACATAAAGTCTACCAGAATCATGATTCTGTTCTGTACCGGACTTTTGATTGCGATCGTAACAGCTTTCTGCGGGCCTATCTCATTCATAGGCCTGGCCGTTCCGCATATAGCCAGACTGCTACTGGGAACGTCCAACCACAATCAGCTGGTACCTGTCACCATTCTGTCAGGCGCCTGCATCGCTTTGCTCTGCAACGTCTTTACCGTCGTCCCGGGAACCAATACCATCCTCCCTCTGAACGCAATCACCCCTATCATCGGCGCTCCGATTGTCATTTACGTCATAGTCAATAAGAAGAATATCCAGTATTTCAATTAGCATGGAACTCACAATCAACAATCTGTCAATAGGTTATTTTACGAGAGGCGGTAAGAGAAAGCCGGTCAGGGAGAATATTAACCTTACGTTGAAAAGCGGTGAGGTAGCATGCCTGCTTGGCTTGAACGGCGTGGGAAAATCGACTCTGCTTAGGACAATCTGCCGCTTCCAGAAGAAGCTTGGCGGGGAAATTCTGCTCGACGGGAAGAATATCGATGACTTCACACAGAATGAATATGCCATGATGATCGGCGTCGTTCTTACCGACAGAACGAATGCCGGCGGCATTTCAGTATACGAACTCGTATCACTCGGAAGACAGCCGCATACCGGATTTTTCGGACATCTCAGCAAGAATGATCACGAAAAGGTTGTGGAAGCGATGGAGGCTGTCGGAATACTTGACAAAGCTTCAAGGTACGTGAGCGAACTCTCCGACGGCGAAAGACAGAAAGCCATGATTGCCAAGACCCTGGCTCAGGAGTGCCCTGTGATGATTCTGGATGAGCCTACCGCTTTTCTTGACGCCACTTCGAGAATCGAAGCGATGATTCTGCTCAGGAAGCTTGCCAAAGAACAGAATAAGGCCATTCTGCTCTCTACACACGATCTGGACAACGCTCTGAAGATGGCAGACAAATTATGGCTTATGGGTGACAATCTCGACACTGTCGCGGGAACTCCGTCAGAATTGATAGAAAACAATATCTTTGCCCCGTATTTTGAGAAAAGAGGAATAGTTTTCGATAAAACCACAAAATCGCTGAAGGCTTCAAATGAAAGAATCAACTAAGAAAATCGTTTTCGATTTCACCAAGATTATTATCGGCGCGGTGTTGCAGGCGACAGCGTACGTTCTTTTCATATCTCCTCACAAAATTGTCCCGGGTGGCATTTACGGTATTACCATCATTATCCACCACCTGACTGAGGGAGTATTCAGTTTCGCTCCGGAAGGTCTTCCGATGGGTGCGATGGCGCTTTGCTTCAACATTCCCATAATGTTGATTGCCACGAGGGTACTCGGGTTTAAGTCCGGCGGCAAGACAGTGGTAACGTTCCTTTCAATTGCCGTTTTTACAGATGTACTGACGGCGATAACCAAAGAGAGCATTATCGTGGACGACGCCCTGCTCTCCTGCTTCTACGGCGGCGTTATTCTTGGCATAGGAGTGTTTCTGACTCTCAGCGCCAACAGCACAAGCGCCGGCAGCGACGTGATTGCCAGAATAGTTTCGATGAAGCTCAAGGTAAAACTGAGCTACATGATCATCATTATAGACTCGATAATCGTGCTCCTGGGTCTGGTTGCATTCAAAGACATCTCCATTCCTCTCTACTCATGGTTCACAATCTTCATCTACGGACAGACCGTTGACATTCTCTTGGGCAAGAATCCGAACTGCCTGATGTTCATTGTCTGCGACAATATGGAGAAGGTTAAAGACTTCATCATCAACGAGATGCACCGTTCAGGCACTTACTTTGACGCAAACGGCCTCTACACTGACAAAGAGAAGAAAATGATAATGATGGTTGTGGCGAAGCGTGAGGCGATGGCGGTCGAGAACAGAATCAAAGCCTTCGACGAGAATATCTTCATCGTCACCACTGATGCGCACGACATCCACGGCAACGGATATATACCGGTGCCTCACTGGAAGTATCGCAAGTACAGATAGTATTACTGCATAGGGAAATAATACCGTTGACTGTACCTGTCGGGAAGCTTTAATTCAGGATGGAAAATACGGATCATATCCGCGAGGAGAAACTCGGGATAGAGCATTATTTCGTCGTAATACGGGGTCTGAATCGTATTGCAGGTGTAAATCTTCTTGTTCCGGAAAGAGTCAAAGTACTCATAAGGAGGGTATTCGCTCCGGAGATTAGCATATGTAAACGGCTTGTCTGAAGCATATTTCATCAACCAGTAATCGGCATTTCTGCCTCTTTCCAGGACTGTTTCAAAAGAGACGCTGGTAGCTCCTTTCTTTTCGTTGTCATCGAAGACATACTTTGAGCCGGCATCTTCAAAAATGGAAGCCATATAGCTTCTGCCTCCCGGGATTGACCAGGAAACTCCGTATTTCCGCTCAGTAATCACGGTCGGGCGGCTCTGCGCAGTAGCGGCCAGCTGTTTCAATTCTTCGTAATTCTTCTCTGTAGAATTGAAAAGAGAATCTGCCAGAGCTTCCTTACAAACCAGCAGGCCGTAGAATTTTATCCATTCAGCTCTGCTGAGGGCTGTTGTCTCCATATAATCGGCACCCTCTATAATCGGCAGACCCAGTTTTTCGGCTGCTCCGTAGCCGATATTTTCAAATGGAGAAGCCAGAAGCACTTCCGTGCCTATGTCCACTATCTTTTCTATGTTGGGAGAGACCGCCTCACCCACGTTGGCGATAGTGCCGTCGGCCACAAGGGATTTGATTCTCTCTGAGGTAAGATACTGGGGCTCACACACCCCTATTATTCGGGATTCTTCTCCCAGCTCCTCGAGAATGGATGCATGTACGGAGGTATAAACCACTACCCTGTCAATGGGGATACGGACAAGAGTCCCTTCCGGAAGTTGATCAGGGAGAGATTGATTCTTAGGCACCAGAATGTAACGGTGGAGAATTCTTCCCTCATTCCAAGGATCGTTCAAAGTGACGTAAGTGAAATCGTCAAATCGCTCAACCTTGAATCCGGTGGCATAGCTGAGAGTATCGCAAACCGCCGGAGAAGTTAAAAGATCAGCCTCTTTCTGCCCTCTTTGACAAGAGCAGAAAAAGGCTAAACACAAATAAATATAGTATAGAATAAGGGTTTTATTCACGAATGAAAGCTACTGCGATAGGATTCAATCCTCCGGTGTCAAATTTGGCAAGCTGTTTTCCTTCAGGTGAGAAAATATACATATCACCATTGCTTACATAGTCTGAAGTGCCGATGTAAACGTTACCTGTCAGCTCGTCAGCAAAGATAGAGTATCCGTTAGGGGTTACTGCCGTACTAGGGACGAATTCTCCCTCGTAGGTATCATTTGTTGTATTGAACCTGAAATACTTGACAGTTTGGTTCCAGTATTCATCATACCAAGATGAAAGTACGTAAGCGTATTTCTTGCCGACAGCCATATTGGTAGGCTCGAATTCTTTTACTTTGGTAACTAAGTCCGCATTGGTATCCAGAGTCATAAGTGAAGCCGGAACGTCATAGTAGTTACCCCAGCAGATTAAATAAACCTTGCCGTCTTCTGTTTTGTGGAACTTCTGAGGATTCTTGCCGACATTGATGGTTTTGGTAACTGTAAAGGATGCCTGGTCAAGAACGGATACGGTGTTGCCGTATGATGGATTGTAACCGTCTGAGTTTGCCGTGTAGATTTTACCGTTGTCCACAAGAACTCCCTCTGGGAACGGACCTACCTGTACGGTTCTTACTGACAGAGCAGTAGTGTCGATTTCACCGAGGTAACCTTCCTGGTAAGTAACGTATACTTTGTCTTTGTCGGCAGTGAACTGACGCGGAGACAGGTTTGAACCGCTTCCTGAAACGGTAAGCTCTTTAATGATGGAGCCTTGAAGGTCAGTGACGAAAACGACTGCAGAGCCGTTTACTGCGATGTACATTTTACCTCCGTAAACGAGCAGGTCATTGGCTGTATCACCGAGTTTCTTCCCGTTTCTGGCTTGAAAGATGTCACCTGTAACAGTTCCTGTAGTAGGATTGTAGAATACCAGGGTTGAGTTGTTGTATCCCCAGCTACCGCTGTTGAGAACGTAAACACCGGTGGTAACGGTGTAGTCCGGTCCGACAGGGCCTACTTTTTGGTTGCAGGATGTAGCGATAAGCGCTATCAGTGCAAATGAGAATAAGATTATTTTTTTCATTTCTTAATATATGATTTTTAAGGTTAATCTGAAGTTACGGCCGGGCATTGGATAAAACTGAATTACGTCATACTGGCTGTTTGCCAGATTGAGCAACTCTCCCTGGAGTCTCAACTTGACCGGACCGGCATTGAATGTATGGTTCAGGGAAATATTGTGTTCCATATAAGGATTGATCCTGTTTGACTCTATGTTCTGTGGAAGCGCATACCTCTCTCCCACTCCGGTCAGCATATAACTCACGTTCACCCAGTTATTTAGCAAAGAGATTGACATATTGCCCGAATGACGCGGAGTATACGGTATCTGATGCTTGTAATTCTTGGCGTCAGGGTTGGTGACGTCTACGGCATTCTGATATGAATAGTTTACAGAGCACTCAAGTGATACTGACGGAGAGAGTGTGAAAACGGTGTTCAGACAAGCGTCCAGTCCCCATATATCCACCATTCCGAAATTCAGCATTTTGCTGATGAAGGTGGTCGGAATTGCCACGATTTTGTCTTTCACTTTGTTTACGTATCCGTCCAGGGACAATGAGAAATAATCGATCACTCCCGGGATCAACGGTTCGTTGAAAGTGACGCCCAGGTTAAACTGACGGGCTATTTCGGGCTTTAGCTTCGTGTTGCCCATCTTTGCATAGTAGAGGTCGTTGAACGTAGGGGTTCTGAAGATATCCTGATATGCAGCCCTAACCCTGAGGTTGTAATTCTCGAGAATTCTGTAAGATAAGCTCAAAGCCGGTGATAATCTGAAACGCGGGCCTGCCACCTCTCCGAACTGCACGTTCTCGTTTATGTAAGTAGCCAGCACGTTTGCGGTAGCGGTGAGACGGTTTGTCTTGTACTGTCCCGACAGAGACGTCAGAGAAGTGCGTCTGGTCGGATAAGCGAAGTAAGGCAGATTGGAATCCATTCTGTTCAGAAAGAAATCCTCAGCCAGAGCGAATTTCAGATTGGCTGAAGGTTTGTACTGGAGCGCGACTGAAGAATAGTATTCTTTCTGCAGATAAGTATCGATTTCCACCCCTCCCACATATACCTCACCTATGTCCATGTATTTAGTATAGGTATTGTTATACTTTAACTGGCCAAGCAGGGAGAATTTGTCTGAAAGCGGAGTTTCGTAAGCCATCTGTACAAACACTATATCGTCCCACAGACGCTCGTTAGCCTTCGGATTGTAATATACCACCGAGCCGGGCAAACCTCGCTCAGAATTCAAATAATTGGCTTTTACTGAGAGTTTTGAGCCGTTCGAGAAGTTCCCGTACAGATTAAACTCCGTGCGAAGGGTATTCACGTCGGAATTGTTTCGCATTTCTTCGGTAACCAGACCGCCGTTAGTCAGGGTGAAAGGATAGGTTCCGTCGGATTTCAGCCAGTCGGCATTGACTGAGAATGCGAAGTTCTTACCCAACCGCTGTTCGTAGGTTAAGCTTGGATTGTAAGTCTTGAAAGAAGCATATCTCATCGAAGCGTTAACGTTGGCTGATTTGTCTGTAAAGACAGGCTCTGCAGACTTGATCGTAAGCGAGCCGACTGAAGCGAAATTGCGGGCAGCCTGGAAGATGTCGTCCGGCAGACCGATACTCAAAGTTACCTGTGACACGTTGTCCAGATTGAATCTGCCGATATCAACCTGGCCGCTCTGCGCATTAGTGATGGTGATTCCGTCGTAGTTAACTGCAGTGTGCTGCGAGCCCATACTGCGGACTGAGACCGTCTTGACACCGCCTATTCCACCGTAATCCCTGATTTGTACACCGTTGAAATTCTTTATAACCTCATAGAGCTCGTGCAGTCCAAGCTTGTCGAAATCCACCTTTGTCTTCACCATAAGGGGAGTTGACTGCAAGGTAGCGGAAGGCTTGGAGTCGGCGACGACAACGACCTTGTCAAGCGTATCCATAACCGGATCCACCTGAGCACTCATTGACACACTTATCGCAAGAAGCGAGAATGCAACTAATATAACTTTGCGCATTTGTCAAGTACTTTCGAATTCTTTACCCGAGAATTCTAAGTTAAACCGGAAACGGCAGGTCTTCTGACTTGTTCCGCCCAGACGCCTTCCCGTCAAAGGAGACAGTGGCTGAGATTGTCTGGAACATAAAGAACTTACAGCTACGGGTATAGCTCCGGATTCTCACCGGATTCCCTATTATTGGTTGCAATCGTAAAAAACAACCACACCGTAATCCGCTTGCAAATATAGTCTTATTTTAATACATTTGGCAACAAACTCGATAATATTTAACAATCAACAATATGAAAAAGGTATTTATATCTATCCTGCTTCTGATTTCAATGTTCGGATTGGAAGCTCTTGCTTGTACAAATCTGATTGTCGGAAAGAAAGCTTCGACAGACGGTTCCATCATCTGCACGTACAACTGTGACAGCTACGGTATGGCAGGTTCTCTCAAACACACCCCGGGAGGATTTCATCAGCCGGGTGAAATGATTGTCCTGAGAGGTTTCGGACCGAATGGAGAGCCACGCGCGATTCCGCAAGTATCATATACTTACAACGTAAACGGTCTGATGAATGAAAAGCAGCTCTGCATTATGGAGACCACTTTCGGAGGGCGTACCGAGCTTCAGAACCGCGAAGGGTGGCTGGGCTACTATCAAATGATGGATCTGGCGCTTCAACGCTGCGCCACTGCACGCGAGGCCATTCAGTGTATGGCCGATCTTGTTGAAGCTTACGGCTACAGTTCTACCGGCGAGACCCTCTCTGTTTGCGACAAGGAGGAGGCTTGGATAATGGAGATCATCGGCAAAGGTCCCGGCCGCAAAGGCGCAGTATGGGTAGCGCTCAGAATTCCTGACGACTGTATCTGCGCTCACGCAAACCTGAGCCGTATCCGTCAATTCCCTCTGAACGACCCTGAGAACTGCATGTACTCCAAAGACGTCATCTCCTTTGCCCGTGAAATGGGATTCTTCAAAGGAAAAGACGCCGACTTCAGCTTCAGAGAAGCATACTGCCCTATCGACTTCGAGAATGTACGCTACGCAGACCTCCGCGTATGGAGTTTCTTCCGTCACCACGCTGACGTAAAGGAGATGGACAAGTACATACCTTATTTAAATGGAGATTTCAAGAAATGCGACCATCTTCCTCTGTGGATCAAGCCTGACACTAAGGTATCAGTACGCGACATTATGGCCGATATGAGAGACCACTTCGAGGGGACTCCTTTCGACATGACGGCAGACATGAGCGCAGGTCCTTGGGGAATGCCTGTAAGACCGATGCCTATGACTTATCAGGCAAACGGCGGCAAGAACTATTTCGTAGAGCGTCCTATCGCTACTCAGAAGACAGGATACACTATGGTGGGACACATTCGTCCATGGCTTCCTGACAAGATCGGCGGCGTTCTCTATTTCAACTGCGACGATGCCAATTCAGTTGCTTACGTTCCAATCTTCAATTCTGCCACAGAGGTTCCAGATCCTTTCAAAGCAGAGAACAACGTCTACTCAGAATTCTCGTTTGACAGCGCATTCTGGATGAATAACCTTGTTGCCAATATGATCTATCCACGCTACTCGCTGATGGTAGGTGACCTTCGCGAAGCACAGAAAGAACTGGAAGATTTCTACGCTGAAGATGTGGAGAAGACCACTCAGGTTGGTCTGGCGCTTGAAGGAGAAGCTCTCACCGAGTATCTCAACACCAAGATTGCCGCATATACGGACAAAATGATGAAGCGCTGGGACAAACTCTTCAAGCTCATCGTAGTCAAGCACAACGACCTTGTGATGCTCCCTTCAGAGAATGGAGAGATCAAAGGCAATGCCCGCGGAGGAATGACCTATCCGGGCTACAATCAAAGTTTCTACGACGAGATTGGAAAAGTGCTTGGTACAAGATATGAAATGAAAGAATTGATTGTCCGGCCGGAGAGATAGGAGAATAAAAAAGTGACCCCGAAAGGTCACTTTTTTTTGCTATCCGTAGAGCAGTCCGTCTATCCAGAGCATCAGCCTGGTCGGCAGGATCCGGACAAGGAATCCGAAGAACTTGTAATCAATTCTCGGAGTGGAAGTAGGATTCATCTTCTTCCTGTTCAGCTGTTTGCATATTGCAGCAGCTATCTTTGAAGCAGGCATACCGTTCTTCTCGTCCTGTTCCATTTTGCTTACGGAAGCTTTGAATCTCTTGCTGTATTCAGATTCTGACTGAGATTCTGCAGTGAACTTTCTTGCCGAAGTGAAACCGGTCTTTGTATCGCCCGGCAGAACGCTGCAGCACTGAATGCCGTAAGGCTTGACTTCCAGACTGAGGGCTTTTGTGTAGATCAGCACGGCGCTTTTGACGGCGCTGTAGAAAGTCTGGAAAGGAATGGGCACCAAAGCGGCTACCGAACTTATAGTCACTATTCTGCCGAAAGAATGCTCCCGCATAGTCGGCAAAACGGCTCTGATCACATTGTGAGCGCCCCAGAAGCAAGTTTCAAACTGATACTTACCCTCCTCAAGGGCGGTCTGTTCCACAGGGCCTGCGATACCGTTTCCGGCGTTGCAGACAACTGCATCAATATGGCCTTCAGCTTCAATAATCCCGGCTAGAGCAGCATTTACGCTCTCCACGTCGGTCACATCCATTGTCACCGGGACAACCTTTCCGGATACACCTTCGGGTACCGTGCCTCGGCGGGATGCTGCATACACGGTTTTACCCTCTTCTGCCAGCATCTTAACGGTAGCAGCACCTATTCCGGAACTGCCACCCGTTACCAGAACTACGTCTACAGTCTGTTTAGACATATTGTTTAGATAATGTTATACTTTTTGAATACTTTCTCAATCTTCTCGAGGGCATACTCAACCTGAGGTTTGGTATGTGTAGCCATCAACGAGAATCTGATAAGGGTATCTTCTGAAGGAACTGCAGGAGAAACCACAGGATTGACGAACAAGCCCTCCTCAAACAGTTCTTTGGTAACTCTGAAGGTTTTCTCGTTGTCTCTGATAAACAGCGGGATAATAGGAGTTGAAGTATTGCCTATTTCGCAACCCATATTTCTGAATCCTTCTATGGCGAAATGGGTAAGATCCCATAGATGCTGGATTCGTTCAGGCTCTGAGAGCATAATATCCAAAGAGGCATTTACAGCTCCCACGGCTGCCGGTGTAGCGCTTGCGCTGAAGATAAACGAACGCGCCGAGTGACGAATCACGTTTGCCGTAGCCTTGTCCGTAGCGATAAAACCGCCGAGGGAAGCGAAACTCTTACTGAACGTAGCCATTATCAGATCGATGTCATCCGTTACACCCTGGGCATAGCAGACACCCTGGCCGTTAGGTCCGAAGACGCCCATTCCGTGAGCCTCATCCACCATTATGGCTGCATTGTACTGCTTTGCAAGTTTTACGATATCGTGAAGCGGAGCTACGTCACCTTCCATACTGAAGACACCGTCCACCACTATGAGTTTCACTCTGTCGATATCGCATTTTTTAAGCTTCTGCTCAAGAGAGTCCATGTCGTTGTGTTTGAACTTGTAGTATGTAGCCATACTCAAACGACGCCCCTCTATGATGGAAGCGTGATCCCTTTCGTCAAGAATGATATAGTCGTTTCTTTCAGTGATTGCAGGGATTACTCCGACATTTACCTGGAAACCGGTAGAGAACAGTATCGCATCCTCTTTTCCGACGAACTTAGCCAGCTTTGCTTCAAGTTCCTCGTGAATATCCAAAGAGCCGTTCAGGAAACGTGAACCAGCACAACCGGTACCATATTTTTTAACCGCTTCAATTGCGGCCTCTTTAACTTTCGGATGATTGGTAAGTCCAAGATAGCTGTTGGACCCGAACATTAAAACTTTTTTCCCTTCAATAATGACTTCGCAATCCTGCTCACTCGATATTGCTCTGAAATAAGGGAAAATACCCTTTGCTTTCAACTCCTGAGGAGTGGTAAACCGGGATAATCTGTCTTGTAATAGACCCATTTATGCTATTAGGTTTGGTTTTAGTGGTACAATTATAATAAAAAAAATTAGAATTCCCACTTGATACCTGCGCTAGGCAGACAGTAGAATCCGTAAATCCGACCATAATCCAGTGACAGTCTGACTTCACCGCCGACGTTCAACTGTTTTGCACCGATGAACTGTCCTACGTTGTACCAAACTTGAGGCGCAATTACGAAACTGAAGTGACTGGTGCGCGGATATGTCATTTTTTCCATTTTTGCCGTATAATCAACTATGTGATCCTGCCACATGCAGTCGGCATAACCTTCTAACTTCAGACCTTCCACGTTGAAAGGATCAATGAAATAGAATCTGGACGAAATCTGCATCGGAACCTTCTGAACGGTATTGATGGCATACTTGTACATCACCTTAAGGTCAAGTCTGCTCTTTTCTGTGTCCAGCAGTTTGTATGTAAGGCCGGCACTGAAAGCATTCTTGATATTACCGTCCCTGACCAGACCTCCCTGATATCCGATATGGATGCTGAGTCTGTTCCATTTCTCGGCCTTCTTCCAAAATAGCAATTCTCTTTCAAAGTTCAGAAATGCTACGCTCGGAGCCTCTATAATGTGGATATCGTCTCTGTAGTTCAGGTCGAAAACAGTTCTTATATAGGTCTCACCCAGATTGTCTTCACCGTTGTAGTTCAACTGAATAGTAGGGTGCTGGGCACCTTTCATAAAAGACCAGCGGGTCTGCAGATCAAACTGCGCACTTGCAGAGAAAGAACAGATGACCAGCAGTAAGGCAATTATAAATGATCTCTTCATAACTAATAACATTACTTGACTGCTACGACTTCAGCCTCGATCAAAGCGCCTTTAGGAAGCGCTGCAACCTGGAATGCGGCACGTGCCGGATATGGCGCGGAGAAGTATTTTGCGTAAACCTCGTTAAGAGTGGCAAAATCTCCCATATCTTTCAGATAAACTGTAGTTTTCACTACGTCGCTGAAATCGTAACCAGCGTAATTCAGAATATTTTTAAGGTTGGTAAAAACTTGCTCCATCTGCTCTCTCGCTCCGCCGGGAACGAATTCTCCGGTGGCAGGGTCGATAGGAATCTGACCTGATACGTAGATAGTGCTGCCGGCGATGACCGCCTGGCTGTAAGTACCTACCGCTGCAGGTGCATCAGGGCAATTTACAATCTTCTTTTCCATCTGATTATTTTTTAAGAGCAGTTTCAATGAATTCATCCAGAACTTCGATGGCGTCGGCATCTATCGAGCCCAGGAAAGACTTGAAAATCTTCCCGTCCTTGCCTATAACGTATGTTCTTGGAATGGATTTGGGAGCGTAATTGAGGAATTGCGCTCTCTGAGGATCGGAGATGATGTAATTCTTTATGTAACTGTATTCCGGTTTTTGAACGAAAGGAGCTATGTCTTCAACTTTCTCATCAACCGATACAGCAATGAAATTGAAATCAGGATTCTTCAAATATTTGTCCACTACAGCGGCAAACTCAGGTGTTCTCAACTCCTGCGCGCAGAATCTGCACCACGTAGCCCAGAATACGACAAGATTGACTTTACCTTGGACCAGCTGAACCGTCTGGTTAGTAAGCGGATTGACACCTTTCAACATAGGGGCCGGTTCACCGTTTTTCAAACCGTTGGAAGCGGTCTCTGTCTGTCCATATGCACATACGGCAATAACCAGACATACGAGGAATAATGATAATTTCTTCATTGTTGCGATTATTTAACCTACAAATATAACAAATCAATCTTAATTGTTTAACTTTGTAAGGTAAAAATCCCTACCCCGAATTATGAACGTTTCCGTTTTCACACCATGGACTCTCTTTACCGATTTGGGCCTGATAGGGCTTCTTCTCTTAATCGGAAAACTTGTCAGAGTCAAGGTCAGAATCGTTCAGAAACTGTTTATTCCTCCCAGCCTCATCGCTGGTCTGCTGGGTTTGATTCTCGGTCCTGAAGTCCTCGGTTGGCTTCCTTTTTCAAATTACATTTCGGTGTATCCTGCAATTCTGATTGCGCTTGTCTTCGGAGCGCTGCCGCTGTCTTCGGACAGTTCGGGATTCAAGAGCACCTTCAAAAGAG
>JAFSTD010000002.1 GCA_017450655.1 Bacteroidales bacterium
CCAAAACCTTGTGGTCCACGGTCTCGAAATTGTCAAAGTCGTAGCTGCCGTCCGGAAGCTTTGGAGTCTCTACGCGGTTTACGAAATAATCGTCCGTAGAGAAGAATACAGGCTGAATGCCACAAGCCATAATCTGGATGGACAGTCTGCGGCAGAATGTGCTCTTACCGCTGCTGCTCGGACCGGTAATCAGTACCACCTTGATCGGGTTTACAGGATCGCAGAACCTGCTGTGAATTGTCTCCGCAATCTGAACAATTTTTTTCTCCTGAAGAGCCTCGGAAACCTGGATAAGGTTGCTCGCCTCGCCTCTGCGGCAGGCAAGATTCACGTCCCCCACATTCTCCAGATTCATAATCTTGTTCCAACGGATATTCTCAAGGAAAATGTCAAAAGTCTTGTCCTGAATGTAGAATGGGGCCAGTTTTTCCGGATTGTGACGGTTCGGGACACGAAGGATGAAACTGCCGTGGTACGGAGTCAGTTCCCATACTTTCAGATATCCTGTAGAAGGGAGAAGGGCATCATAGAAATAGTCCGGAGTCCCTTCAAGGGTATAATACTTCACATACACGTCTTCGCTCGTCTCAAGGAGCTTCACTTTGTCATCATATCCCATCTTTCTGAATACCTCTATGGCATCTTCCAGGCGGGCTTCATGACGGTGAAATTCTACGTCGGCATCTACCAGGGCCTGCATTCTCTCCTTGATTGCGTCTATGTCCTGCTGCGCGGCTTTGCTCCCGTCTTTCTTAACCATATCGCAGAGGTATCCCTTGGCAATCGGTCTGCGAAGCGTAATTCTGCAACCCGGGAAGAGGTCGTTCGCAGCCTTGCAGAGCAAAAAGCAGAGAGACCTGCGATAGACTCCGCGACCTACGTAGGTGCGATAATCCACGAATTCTACATCCTGATTATTGTAAACCCGGTATTTCAATCCCTGAGATACGTTGTTTACCTTGGCGGCGATAATCGGATAGGGCTGTTCGAAATCAAATTCCGGCAGTATTTCCATCAAGGTCAGACCCTCCTGAACCTCTTTGGCGGAATTCGTGTTTTTGCAATATACTCTGACCATATAGGGAAGATTAACAAGATAAAATTACTAGTTTATTCAAAAAAATGCAATTTTTATATCTTTGCCTCCCGTATGAGAATAGAGCTGTCAGGTCACTACGGTTATGGGAGAATCGTGAGAACGATGTTGCCTGTCGTGGCTATGATGCTGGTTACCTCCATCTACAGCATAGTGGACGGCCTGTTCATCTCGAATTTCATCGGGAGCACCCCTTTCGCGGCCATGAACATAATCTGGCCGGTGCTTGCCATAATAGGAACCTTAGGTCTGATGCTGGGAAGCGGCGGAAGCGCTCTCGTTTCCAAGACATTGGGTGAAGGAGACCCTGAAAGGGCCTGCGAGATATTCTCGATGATAGTGTATCTGGCCATTATCGCAGGTGTCACCATCGCGACGATCGTCTTCATTCTGATGCCTCAGATAGTGGTGTTACTTGGCTCGAAGGGAGAAATGATTCCGCATGCAATCACGTACGGCCGTATTCTGACCGTTGCTATGCCTGCATTCATTCTCCAGATGATGTTCCAGTCGTTCTTTATGACAGCTGAGAAGCCTCAACTCGGTACCAGAATGAGCATAATCAGCGGCTGCATCAACATCGGATTGGACGCCCTGTTTATTTTGGTGTTCGGCTGGGGGCTTATAGGGGCGGCTATAGCCACTGCGCTCGCTTTGGGTGTCGGAGGTCTCTATCCTCTGTTTTTTTTCTCTTCAAAGAAGAATACTACACACCTTCAGTTCACCAGGTTTGCGAAGATGGACTGGCGCGCTGTCGGCCGTTCCTGCACCAACGGACTTTCGGAGTTTGTCGGCAATATCGCCTTCAACCTTGTGGGGATTGCCTATAACTGGCAGTTGATGCGTTTCATCGGCGAGGATGGAGTATCCGCATATGGCATTCTGCTCTATTTCAGTTTTATTCTGGCAGCGCTCTTTATCGGATACAATACGGGAATGACGCAGGTGATAGCATACAATTACGGAGCAGGCAACAAAGAGGAACTCAGCAGTCTGCTTCGCAAAAGCATAGTATTGATCGGTATCGGAGGGATAATGATAACGCTTCTTGCAGAGACCGGGGCGCCGGTTATTTCCAGAATGTTCGTAGGGTACGACGAAACTTTGACCGCCCTTACTACCAGAGCGTTGCACCTCTATATGATCTCATTCCTGATATGCGGTTACAACCTGTTCTGCTCAGCCTGGTTCACTGCATTGAACAACGGTGTGGTATCGGCAACGGCAGCCTTTGCACGAACATTGGTATTTGAGATGTCGTGCATTTTCATCCTCCCGACAATACTTGGTATTGACGGAGTCTGGCTGGCTGTCGATTTTGCAGAGATCTTCGCTCTGATTCTGTCTGTAATCCTTATTCTGGGCTTCAGAAAGAGGTACGGCTATTAGAATTCTATTACGACCTCAGGATTTACAAATGAGCAAAGTCTGGCTCTCGCGTTGGTGAAGTAGAATACGGCAGTATTCTCGTCATTTTCATTGTACATTCCGCGAAGGCTTGGATAAGCATCCAGCATAGCCTTTTTAGCTTCGACTCTTTCATCGTCCACGAGGGTTCCGCTGAGACGGAGCCATTGACTTCCGTTGTAAGCGCATAGTTCCACTTTACCATTTGCGGCTATCTGCTTCGCAACGTCTTTGCTGTGGCCTGTCTGAATGTAGAGTTTGCCTTCGAAAACGTTAACAGTGCCGAAGGGGCGTACGCGGGCCTGATCTACGTCAACGGTAGCGATGTAATAGGTGCCGCATGCTTTTAGAAATTCATAAACTTGTTCCATACCGTCTGGATTGGTTGTTTGATACTCTGAGTGATTGACAGCCTCCGGCTGGGCAGGAGTACAGCTGAGAACTAATCCCAGCAACATGGCAAAAGATAGGATCTTTTTCATAGTCATATTGTTTACCAAGAATAATAATTGTCTTCTTTACAGAACTCTATGGCTCTGTTGATGTAATGGATGAACGGAGCTGCAGTCTTGAAGACGGCCAACACTTCGTCCAGCATTCCTGACGAAGTAATGAACTTTGTGTCAGGTGAGTACGAAATTAAGAAATTTTTCAACCTGAATAGCTCGGAATCGGGAGAATCTGCAGGGAAACCTGCAGGTACTTTCTTAAGGGCAATGGAGGTGTCCAGAATAAAACGCTTGTCGAGATTGTTGAGAATCGCTCTGAAATCGCCGTTGCCGTTGAGGATGTCTTCACGGAGGGTCCTTACGACTTTAGGGTCGGCCCGATAATCTCCTGCGGCCAGCATATGCCCCTCTTCCCAACCGCCTTCACGGGCAGCGCTGATCTGGAAATAATACCCGCCGAATCCCGACTTCTTTCCTCCGGGACATACATATACTCCCATATGGTTTTTGTAGGGGGACTTGTCTTTGGAGAACCTGGTATCGCGGTAGATTCTGTAGGTAATGTCCTTTAGTTGAAGGTCTCCTATGGAGTCGTCAAAAGACCTGATGCCCTTCAGGAATTCCATTGCGAACTCGTTGAAAATGTTCTGAGCCGCAAGATAGTCCTGTTTGTGAGCATGAAACCACTCTCTGTTATTGTTGTCGTGAAGTTTCTCCAAAAAATTCAGCACTCTTTGCATATAATCAAGATTTTAGGTAGCGGGCGCGAGTCCCTTCGTCAAATTTCTCTATAGAATACCGAAGCATTGTCCGGGGCATCCTCCCGTATCGTGGATCAAGCCATTCTGCCAATCTCTTCGGGTCTCTCTTGCCGGCTTCGCGAAGCAGCCATCCGACCGCTTTCTGGAGCAGATCGTGGAGTGGCGCTTGTTTGTCCAGGAATATTTCCGCTATGGCGTAAGTGTCGTCCAGTTCTCCATTCCGGATGAAGGCCATCGTGCTTACGATTCCTATTCTCTGCTCCCAAATAGTCTTCCCTCTGTCAGCCATCTCATAGAGCAATTGCCTCTCTTTGTCCAAAAGCCAGTTTCCCAGGAGTTCGTAACAGCTGAGGTCTACCAGGTCCCAGTTATTGATGGCTGAAGTGTGGCAGAGGTAGAAATCAACGCATTTATTTCTCAGAGACACGTCTTTGCGGGCTGATTTGTAGATCTGAACCAGAGTGAGAAGCCCTGCAAGACGAACTTCGTGGTACTCGGACGCAAGGCATTCTTCCAAGTCGTCGAAGGTCACTTCCTTCCAGTTTTCCTTCACTACCTGTCGGGTTACGGGGACTTTGATTCCGAGAAACACGTCGCCTTCTCCATACTGTCCCTTGCCAGTCTTGAAGAATCTCGACAGCCCGACAGCCTGGACGTCATCGCGCCTTAGCAGCATTTCATTGAGTAAAACGTTCATCCTGAGGAAAAAACAGGATACCGCGATGTGCGGTATCCTGTCAGACAGCATTTGTGTCCCTTATTTTACAATGGCAACTTTTGAAACACTGAGTTGTCCACGTGCGTTGAGGTCTCTCTCACTTCTGTAAACTTGATCAATAGAGAGATACTCCGCTTGAACAAATGAGATAGGATTTCTGTCGGTCATACGGAAATCCGGTTCCATAAGCATGGCGAGAACGATGCCACTTCCCTGATTCATCGGGAATACATATGCGCCGTTAGAGAATACATAAGTCTGTTCAGGGCAGAGAGATGCCTCCTGTCCATTGCCTGTGTATTTTCTTAAAGGAAGGGCCTGACCCGGAGCCAATTCGTAGTAGGTGATGCCATTGTAATAAGCTGTTTCCAATACCTTGCCGATATTGGCGGCATTCTTAGGAACAACGTATGCTGTAGGGCGGTTGCGTGTTATCAGAGGTACTTCATAGTATCTCAGTGAGAATGTAGTGTCTTTAGCTACCTGACCGGTTATGTAGTTGAATTGTGAGCGTGGATAAGTGTAGCTCTCTTCATTTTGTCCGTGTTTGAGAATGATAGGGTTCTCGTCGTTGAAAATTTCACCGTCAGCGGCTGTAGCGGCTCTGTCTGCCTCGCAGATGCTCTTCAGTCTGTCTGCATTCTCTATTGCGAAGTCGATCATATATTTTGCCACTACGAACTGAGTGAACACTCTGCGAGCGAATGTAGATTTCTTCTCGCAACCTGCGTTAGGAGTCTCCACAAGGAAGTTTGTGCTGCCGCGAAGAGCATAGTAGTGAGATGCGTGAAGAGGAGACTGATCTGAATAACCGCCTTGAGTGTATTCCCAGAGACGGATTCCTTCAACGTCAAGAGCGTATTTCTCAGCGCCGCGCATCATTTCGAGCATAAGGTCGTTCAACGCCTTGGTGTTGTTCTGGTTGCCGGATACAGTGATACCTGCATCGTCCAAATAGCCTACAGTCTCGCGGAAGTTTCTTCCGACACCATATTCGTGCATATCTACGACAACCTCAGGAAGGAACAGGTTGTATACCAGGTGAGTAGCTTTCATCTCAGGGTTCTTGACCAGGACGTTGTCCCTGTTAAGGTCAGGAGCTCCTGTGGTCCCTCTTGTCCAAGCCTCGATACCGTCACCGTTTACGCGTGGCATAACGATTACGTTAACTTTTGGAAGCACCTGTTTGCCAAGGTTGCTGTCAAGCTCCGAAATCATCGCGAGGGCACCTTCACCTGCTGAAGGCTCGTTACCGTGAATCAGCGCATGCAAGAATACGGTAGGCTTGCCGTTGGCTCTGACTGCAGCTGCAGCCTGCTCCAAAGGCATCCCGGTGATATTTGTAGTGGTGAATACTGCCAGAGGCATATCTTTCCCAAGAATAGTATGTCCCGGAACGTACAGATACATATTGTCTTTAGCATCGTCAAGCTTTTTCAAATAAGCTTCCAGCTCTGCCTGAGTAGTATAGGATTCTCCCTCTTTCTTCAAGGTGAAAGCAGGAGTCAAAAGGGCGTTTTTGTATTTCTTTTGAAGAGCAACGGTGGTCAGAGCTGTGGCAGCGCACTCATCGGTGTAGGCGCTTACCATTCCGTTGTACTCATAGCCGTTTCCGAATTTTCTGCCGGGGTTGGCGTCAATCTTTTTGTCTTGAGACCCGATGGTGAAATTCTTTCTGAGTGAGAAGTATCCTTCACCTGTAGAATTGAAGTGGTAAATACCCGGCTCGAGATTGTAAACGTAAGTTGCGACACCTGCATTGACGGTAGAAGAAGCCGGCTCAATCAGGCTCTCATCATTAGCAAATCCTGCAAATACCTTGACGGTGACTGCAGTAGGAGCAGTGATGGTTGCTTTCTGATACGCTGCACTGTATGCAGAGAATTGAACCAGTAAAGCAACAAGCAGAAGAATGGTTTTTTTCATCTTATTTTGAATTTGTGGTTATTCCCTTCTCAAAGTTATTCAAAAAAATAAAATATCCCTAATTTTGTTGTATGAGAGATTTATTCCTGGCTCTGATGTTCTATACCCGGATCCCGACTCCGAAAATCTCAAATTTTCAGCCGGAAGATTCTAACAAGACGCTCCGATGTTATTCTCTGGTGGGCTGGATCATAGGCTTGATATACTGGCTGGCCTTTCTGACGGGGAACTGGCTCTTCAATTCTGCCGTGAGAATGATAAACGAGATGGAGAGTTTTAAAAGCGCATCCGTCACAAAATACTTTTAACAGATGGAGGTTTATTTTGTCAGACATACCCAAGTCGACGTGCCCAAAGGCACATGTTACGGACATACCGATGTCCCTTTGAAGGCTTCCTTTCCTGAAGAAGCGGAGGCGGTAAAGCAAAAGCTTGCCGGACTGACATTTGATGCGTCTTATTCCAGTCCGTTATCCCGGGCTCGCAAGCTTGCTGCATATTGCGGTTATCCCGATCCGATTATAGACGACAGGTTGATAGAGATGAATTACGGAGAGTGGGAGATGCAGAAGTATTCTGAAATCAAGGACCCCCGCTTGCAGGAGTGGTATGATAACTGGCAAACCTACAAAGTGCCCGGAGGAGAGTCGTGCTCCGAACTGTTCGTTCGCGTGATGGATTTCATAGAGGATCTCAAAAAGACTTCCTATGAAAGGGTGGTCGTTTTCTGTCACGGAGGAATCCTTATAAGCGCATCCCTTTCTCAGAATCTTATCCCGCTCGACTGGTCGGTTTTTTCTGCTTTTGATTATGGAGCGGTCCTCAGAATAGAAATTTAGACTATTTGAGCAGTCCGCCGAGAAGAATGAAATACTCAGGGAGACGGCCGTTCCCGGCCCAAAGCATTTTCTCATTGAAATAGAGTTCCAGTGCCTTTTCTACGTTACCTCCCAGAGATTCTATAGAATACCTCATCCGATCCGGATGAAGGCACGGCTCCCCCTTCTTTTTAGCGCACACGTCGCAGATTTCGCAACTTCCTGCAAACAGAGCAAGGCTGCCCGGTGTCTCCGCCTCCATCTTCAGTAAGGAATCGGCCATGGCATCCTTTACTGGTCGAAGTAACTTTCTGCTGATGGCATTAATCTCGTCCGGAGAATGATTCTCTGACAATAATTCTCCGGGTGTCAATATTTTGCTCGCAAAGAGAATGACAGTAGAATGACTCTTCCATATCTCCTCCGCGTCAAAGTCATATGGAGGGCAGGACCATTTGACGTTGAAGTTCGGACACTGCGTACAGCATTCGTAAAAGCGGGGAATGTCAACACATTCTTTAATGAATGAAGAGAGATTAACTTCTGTAACCATTCTTTTCCAGTGCTTTGATTGCTCTGTCCAGATTGTCCGACTTGACGAGGATATAGTCAGTATTGTAGGTGGATATGGCGAAAATTCCGATGCCGTTCTCTGCCAGAATGGAAGAGATCCTGGCGAGAATCCCTGTGAGAGAAAAGTCGAGCGTACCCTCAATTCGGAATGCTTTCCACCCGTCATCTCTGGCGACAGCATTCTTCGGAACCGATTCTGTAGGACAAACCAAAGATTTCTCTTCATCCGTGGCCCCCGTAAAAACAAAAGCTCCGTTCAAATCCACCCCGGTATAATCGGTGACTTTGCATATGGTGAATTCTCTGTCGATAATCTGTAGAGTCATAGTACAAATGTAATGTTATATCTAATCTTTTTGCATAACTTAGTTGTCTAATTTTCTTTTGATGAAAAAAATTCTTGTGACCGGCGGGGCGGGTTTTGTGGGTTCGCACCTCTGTGAAAGACTTCTGAATGATGGCAATTTCGTTGTTTGCCTTGATAATTTCTACAGTGGATCCAAAGAAAACGTGGCGCATCTGACGGGGCGACCCGGTTTCGAACTGGTTCATCACGACCTGGTGGAGCCTTATGCCCTGGATGTCGACGAGGTTTACAATCTGGCCTGTCCGGCTTCTCCGATATACTATCAGTATGATCCGATTCAGACCACAAAATCTTCAGTATTAGGCGCTCTGCATATGCTGGGCCTTGCGAAACGCTATCACGCTAAAATTCTCCAGGCTTCCACTTCAGAAGTTTACGGTGACCCGACTCAGCATCCTCAGCGGGAGTCATATTGGGGAAATGTAAACCCTATCGGAATCCGTGCCTGCTATGATGAAGGGAAGAGGTGTGCCGAGACACTTTGCTTTGATTACAAGCGCATTCACGGTGTAAACGTTAAGGTAATCCGCATTTTCAATACATACGGCCCGCGGATGGCGGTCAATGACGGTCGGGTCGTTTCAAACTTCGTGGTACAAGCGCTGCGCGGCGAAGACCTGACTATATACGGAGACGGATCACAAACTCGCTCTTTCCAATATGTCACAGATTTGGTGGACGGGATGCTTCGTGTGATGGCTACGGATGATTCTTTTACAGGCCCTGTGAACCTCGGCAATCCGGACGAGTTCACTATGCTGGAGCTTGCTCAGACAATAATCTCCTTGACCGGAAGCAAGAGCAGAATCGTTTACCGTCCTCTACCGGAGGATGATCCTAAAATGCGCAGGCCTGATATCACCCTTGCAAAGGAGAAATTAAATTGGGAACCTAGAGTTTCTCTTGAAGAAGGGCTTGAAAAAACCGTCGATTACTTCAAGCAAAAGCTGGAATACGAAAAAGTGCCTCAGATGACTCTCTAAGGCACTTCTTTGCTCCCCTTCTAGGACTTGAACCTAGGACCCCCTGATTAACAGTCAGGTGCTCTAACCAACTGAGCTAAAGAGGAATTTTTCCCGTTGGGATTGCAAATGTAGAACAAAAATAATTCTCCGCAAAATAAAATAAAAAAAATATTTACCTTTGTACGATGTTGAGCCCGAATGGCGGAATTGGTAGACGCGCTAGTTTCAGGGACTAGTGAACGTTTTGTTTGTGCAGGTTCGAGTCCTGTTTCGGGCACTCTTTCTATCAGGCAGTTAGGTATGGAAATCTCTCTTTTCTCTCAGTGTCTCGGAGATGCTCTGATTGAGAATGACTCGGTGAACGTTCCGGGTCTCGGTTGTTTCCTTACTGAACTTATGCCTGCCTCTTTTTCTGACAAAGGGGCTACAATCAACCCTCCTTACAGGAAACTTTTTTTTCGTGAAACCGAGAGAAAGGACGGCGGAGTTTTCTTGAAGAAGCTTGCTACAATGCTTCCCGAAGGGGAAGATGCTGCCAAAACCCTTGAGCAGTTTGTGTCCGGCCTCAAAGACGATCTTGAAAAAAAGAAGAACGTAAAGCTCGGCGACCTGGGCACAATGCGCGCCACGGCGCAGAACGACTACTTCTTCGTAGCCAGCGAAGATTTGGACATTTATCCTGAGGGCTTTGGCCTTGAGCCAATCTCCATCAAAACCCGAGTCGACTTCACCAAGGATACTCAGGAAGAGCCGCTGATCGCGCTCGAGAGGGAGGAGGCTGAGCCGATGTTTGTTCTCGAAGGAGAAGAGGAAACACCTGCAAAGAAGGTCGCTTCTGCAAAGAAAGCGGCTCCAAAGAAAGCACGCAAGAAATCCCGCGGATGGCTTGTCGTTCTGATAATCATTCTGTTATTTGCTATTCTCGTAGGTCTGGCCTACTATTTCAAAGAGAATCCTTTCGTTCAGAATATTCTCTACCGTCTTCTTTACACCAAAGAGGAATTGATGCTTTTGGGGAGGTGAGTTATGATAGACTACGCTACCAAAGAGAGAATTCTGGATGCTACCAGAATTGAGGATGTTATTGGAGATTTCGTCTCCTTGAAGCGCCGCGGAGCTAATTATCTGGGTCTGTGTCCGTTTCACCAGGACAGAAATCCTTCGCTTTCAGTCTCTTCGACCAAACAGATTTTCAAGTGTTTCGCCTGCGGAAAGAGCGGAAATGCCGTCACTTTCCTTATGGAGCACGAGCATTTGAGTTATCCTGAAGCTCTGAAGTATCTGGCAAAGAAGTATGGTATAGAGGTGATTGAGAAAGAGGAAACTCCGGAAGATATAGCCAAGAGACAGAAGCACGAGAGTCTGATGATCGTGACCGAATTTGCAGGAAAGTATTATCAGGACGCTCTGTGGAATCCGGACAAGAGCAAAATGGTGGGACTGAGTTATTTCAAGGAGCGTGGCTTTTCAGATGCCACCATCAAAAAATTCGGGTTGGGATACGCTCCCAAAGGGGGCAAAACTTTTGCCCAGACCGCCATTGAAAATGGCTATAAAAAAGAATTCCTGGTTGAGACAGGCCTATGCATAGAGAGGGAAGACGGCACTCTGGGTGACAGATTCTTCGACAGGGTGATGTTTCCGATTCATTCGCTGAGCGGGCGCGTCATTGCCTTTGGCGGCCGTATTCTCTTCAATGATCCTGAAAAGAAACTGGCCAAATACGTCAACTCTCCCACATCCGAGATATATTCCAAGGAAGATTCCTTGTATGGTATCTATCAGGCCAAGGGCGAAATAGGAAAACAGGACAGGTGCTTTCTGGTGGAGGGTTACGCCGATGTAATCTCCATGCATCAGGCAGGGATAGAGAATGTGGTCGCATCGTCCGGCACATCCCTTACCACAGGGCAGATCAAACTTATAAAAAGATTTACCGAGAATATCACCATCATTTATGACGGAGACGCTGCCGGCATTCATGCGGCCGTCAGAGGCGTCAATCTGGTTTTGGCGGAGGGAATGAAAGTGAAGGTGGTGGTTCTTCCTCCGGAAGATGATCCCGACTCTTTTGCCCGTTCTCATTCCAAGGCGGAGATTGAAGAATTCATTGCGGAGAATGAACAGGATTTTGTCTCATTCCGCGCAAAACTCATTTCTGAAAGTGAGAATGACGTCTACAAAAGAACGCAGCTCATCAACGAGATAATAGAGACCATTTCCGTGATTCCCGACCAGATTGAAAGGAACGTTTATGTGGATATGGTGTCTTCTGGTTTCAATGTCAAGCCCGATGCTGTCTATCAGAAAATCAAAGATCTCAGAGATAAGAGAAGAAGTCAGGAAGAGGCCCGCAGGCGTGTGGAGAACAGGAGGGAGGAGACTTTCACTCCTGCCGAGGATCTGCCGGAGAATCAGCCTCAGCACTCTTTGATGCCGATAACCAATTCCGTTCTTGCTTCCGGCGAGAGAGACATTGTCTATTATCTCCTGAAATTTGGCGAATATCCGCTTTTCAGAGAGGAGGATTTACGTCAGGGTCGCAAGAAAGATGAGGTTCCTAAAGTCTCCGAGTTTATCTATTCTTCAATGCAGCAGGATGATCTTTCTTTCGAGAATCCGCTTTACAAGGCTGTCTATGAGGAGTACTTCTCTTTCCCGAAAGAGCAGAATGACAATTGCGAGATAGTTCAGGGGAAGGTTATCAGACATTTCATGTCACATGACAATCAGGAATTCTCCAAACTGATGTGTGATATGTTGAGCGATTCTCATCCTCTCACCATACAGTCGTACGTGGATTCTCTCACTCCAGAAGAGCACCTGCTCGGGAAGAACGTGCCGCGTATCATTCTCTTCTACAAGCTTAAAGTGATTGATCTGGAGTGCAAAGCCATCACCAGGATTATCACTGAAGAGGAGAAGACAGGGAACAAAGAGAAACAGAAGGAGCTCATCAATCGGCTGATGATGATGAACAAGGTAAAAAACGCCCTCAATAACGAAATTAATCGTCTGTAATTTCATAAATTTGTAAGATTAATAACAACAGTTGTATGAAAGAATATAAAAGAACACTTGTCACTTGCGCATTGCCTTATGCAAACGGTCCTGTACATATCGGTCACCTCGCGGGAGTTTATGTTCCTGCGGATATCTATGTCAGATACCTTCGAATGCGCGGGAAGGAGACCCTCTTCGTATGCGGGTCAGATGAGCACGGTGTTCCCATCACTATAAAAGCCCGCAAAGAGGGTTGCTCTCCTCAGGACGTAGTTGACAAATATCACGGCATCATCAAGAAGTCTTTCAAGGATTTCGGAATAGACTTTGACATTTACAGCAGAACCTCTTCGAAGATCCATCATCAGACCGCTTCGGAATTCTTCAGAAAGCTCTATGATGAAGGGAAGTTCATTGAGAAAGAGAGTCTCCAGTACTTTGACGAGCAAGCCAACACTTTTCTGGCTGACAGATATATCGTGGGTACCTGTCCTAAATGCGGCAACGAAGGTGCTTACGGCGACCAGTGCGAGAAATGTGGCAGCACTTTGAGCCCTGAAGAATTGATCAATCCGCACAGCGCCATCAGTGGCGGAGCCCTTGTAAAGAAGGCTACAAAACACTGGTATCTTCCTCTCGATCAATATGAGAGCTGGCTTAAGGAGTGGATTCTCGAAGGTCATAAAGAGTGGAAAACCAATGTTTACGGTCAGTGCAAATCGTGGCTGGACGGGGGGCTGCTGCCTCGCGCCGTAAGCCGTGACCTTGACTGGGGCGTTCCGGTTCCCGTAGAAGGAGCTGACGGAAAAGTGCTTTACGTATGGTTTGACGCGCCTATCGGTTATATTTCCAATACCAAAGAGTTGCTCCCGAATGACTGGGAGAAATGGTGGA
>JAFSTD010000074.1 GCA_017450655.1 Bacteroidales bacterium
ATTGGGAAATGTCATCTTTTTGGCAAGACCCGTAATGATGGAGGAAAGTCCGGACAGCAAAGGGCACTGCACTGTGGAGAGCACAGATGGACGTAAGTTTATGGCTCGCGTAACAGAAAAGTACCGCCTGAAGTGAATTTCGGCGCACCGAGGGTAAGGGTGAAAATGTGGGGTAAGAGCCCACATCCGAGTATGGCGACATATCAGGAGTACGCACCTGCAGGCTGCAAGGTCAAATATATCAGCGATTAAGGGCTGCCCGTCCGACGCTGAGGGGTAGACTGCTTAGATAAATGATAGAAACCGCCTCCGACCGTTCGGTCGGGGCGGTACAGAATTCGGCTTATAATCTCACCTTTTTCTTTTTATCTGTTTCTGATAATATCCGGCAAATCCTGTTCCAGCAAGTATTGGTACCAGAAGCGGAAATTCTGCAACTGATATTGTTTCTGCTGATATCCTCTGTATCCGTGTTTGCCTTGAGGATATATCATCAGTTCAAAATCTTTGTTCAGAGACATAAGAGCGTCAATCGTCTGCAGGGTATTCTGGAAGTGAACATTGTCGTCACCTGTACCGTGAGTCATTCTGATAAAGTTCGTTTTGTCTCCTTTGTAATTCTTCAGACGGTCGAAAACTGCTGAAGCCTTGTATCCGTCAGGGTTGTCCTGAGGTCTGTCCATGTAACGCTCTGCATAGTGAGTGTCATACAGTTTCCAGTCCATAACTCCGGCACCTGAAATAGCGTATTGGAAATATTCGCTACCCTCTGTAGCGCAGAGCAGGGACATCGTTCCTCCGTATGAGAATCCGGTAATTCCGACCTTCTTCTCATTAACGTACGGCAGGTCTCTGAAGTTGCTGATTCCGTCAATGAAGTCCTCCAGTTCGTGAACGCTCAGATAACGGTAAACCTCATTCATTCCGGCCTTGCCGAAGTGTCCTGCGGAACGTGTATCGAGAGTGATCTGGATAACTCCGTGGTTAGGCCACCATTGATTGTCGAAGGAAACGCCTTTCCAGGTATCGCTGACCTGAGCGGAATTAGGACCTCCGTAAATGTTTACGATGACCGGATACTTGACTGCTCCTGTAGTGTCCATATCGACAGGCCAGGTCACGGTAGCCGGAAGCTTTCTGCCGTCACGGAGAGTAACGTAAACAAGTTCAGGGATAGCGATTGCATATTTATCGAAATCAGGTCCCTTGAGGTCTGAAAGAACCTCAACGGTTTTTCTCCTGATGTCGTTGTTAGGGATTGAAATCAGGACACTCTGCGTAGGAGTATGAAGATTGCTGGCCGATGCATATATCTTGGTGCCGTTATCTTCGATACGTACTCCGGAGAAGCTCAAATCACCGTATGAGAGACGGTCAAGAGCATTGTTTCGCAAGGTGATGCGGTATATGTCAGTTCTTACGGTACTCTCTCTTTTTGCAGTGAAATAGAGATACTTTTTGTCGACTTTCAGCAACCTGATGCCCCAGTTCTCTCCCTGAGTAAGCTGCTTGAAAGTCTTTCCGTCATATGTGAGGTAATAAACCTGCTCCCACATCGTATTGTCACGAACGAAGTAAATGCCCTCCTTGGTGAACAGCATCTGCTCCATCCAGTCAATCCATGTATCCTGATGCTCAGAATAAATCTCATACTTGTTACCGTATGTAGGATCCACGCTGTACAGCTTCAGATTGTCCTGAGCCCTGTCCATCCATGAAACCATAAAACGGTCTCCCTCGCCATTCCAGAAAGGAATTCCGAAGTATTGGTCCACATTCTCGTCAAAGTCTGCCCAAACTGTTTCACCGCCATTTACGGAAACGAAACCGATCTTGACTTTAGGATTTTCGTCTCCGGCTTTAGGATAACGGGTTTCGTTCAGTGAGCCGTGCTGTCCTTCTGCCAGGTATATCGGGAACATCGGAACAGGGGTGTTGTCAAAGTGATAGAAAGCAATGATCTTGCTGTCCGGCGACCACCAGAATGCTTTGTAGTTGGATGAACGGCCGAGTATCTCTTCATAGTAAACCCATGAAGCATAACCGTTCAGGCTGAGCTCGCTTCCGGTGTATGTGTGGCGGGTTATTTTTTGAGTCGCCACTTCTATGGAATACAAGTCATTGTTCAAGGTATAAGCAATCCTGGTTGAATCTGGAGAATAGGTAGGATTCTGCCAACCGGGGACCAATTGAGCTCTCGGGGCTGCCACGGGCATGGTGCTGCGTCTCGCTTCAGGGGTGTTGAACAACCCTTTGGGGAAATTACCGTTAGCTAATTGTTCATCAGTAAAATGAATTTTCTCCTGTGCATACATGAAGGAGAATGACAAAATCATCAGCAATAGTGCTGCTACTCTCTTTTTCATATCTTTAAAGTTTTAAAAAAATCGGCCTTAAAGTTAACTAAAAAAACCTTATCAACCGCTCTTGTAATAGCTGTATATAGCCATTTCAAATCTTCAACGCATATTTCGTCACCCCAGAAAGGATTGTCTATGAAGACACAAGGCCACGCTCCGCCCTGGGATTTGTGGCATGTGATTGCCGCTGCATACTTTATCTGGAGAGCGTTGAAATACTTATCTTCCCTGACCGCTTCGAAGCGTTTCTTCTTGGTTTTTATATCGGAATAATCTTCATACACTCCGTCAAAAATGGCCTTCTGCTGCTCTGCAGTGAGGCTTGCAGATTCACTGTCCAGCGTATCCAGAATTACTTTGGCCACTATCTCCATGTCGTTATAATCGGGGAAACTGAGCCTTGCTTCGGCGAAAGTGAACCCGTAGCGCTGCTCATAGCGGGATATCTTCTGAAGCTCGGCGACATCCCCGTTGGCAATAAAGAAACTGCCGTCTTCCACTTCGTCCAGGAATTGGTAACAATTCTTCACCACCATCAGCTTATCTCCTTTATTTATCTTCTCCTCCCTGAAAAGGACTGAGTTCCTGATTCCCTGATTGTACCTGTTTGCCCGCTTGTTGGAACGGCACAACACAACGACGTTGTCATTACCGTATTTGTCATATGCTTCCGAAAGCTTCTCTATCAATTCTCCTCCGCCTATTCTTTCAATGTCGGGGAATCGGTCCACTTCCAGCTGCGGGAGAGGACAATTCGCAAGATTATCCTCATACTTTGTTATTATATTCCTGATTTTTGTGGCATTGTAGAGAAT
The DNA here is from genome assembly GCA_017450655.1 of Bacteroidales bacterium. Lineage (GTDB taxonomy): Bacteria > Bacteroidota > Bacteroidia > Bacteroidales > UBA932 > Equibacterium. The sequence continues at coordinate 3,176 of JAFSTD010000074.1, forward strand.
CCCTGATTCGCTTGCCTGGCGAACTACCTGGCTGAGGCTGGCATTCATTATCTCTCCGTATTCTGACAGATAATCCAGGTCCAGAGCCGGACTTGCAGACATTCCTATCGGAGGCAACTGGCCTCTGTCCCCCACCAGAATCAAATTGTTACCGGTGTTGGAGCGGACATAGCGGATCAGATCATCCAGCAGGTCTCCGCTTCCGAAAGCTGAACCGGAAGAAGAATCTATAGTAATCAGGGAAGCTTCATCTACGATATAGAATGTATCCCTGGACTTGTTGATATCGAGCGTGAACTGCCCCAAAGCGCTGTTAAAAGCCTTTTGCCGGTAGATATGCTTGTGGATTGTAAGAGCCCGCTCCCCCGTAAAACCTGAAAGCACCTTTGCGCTGCGACCGGTAGGAGCCAGCAATACGAATTTGTATTCAAACTGTTTGAGAGTTTTGACGAAGGCGGCGATAGCCGACGTTTTGCCGGTACCTGCATAGCCTGTTACCACCATAATGTCCGAATTGTCATTCAGAGTTACGAACTCCGACAGAACCTTGAACAGATGCTTTTGATCCTCGGTAGGCTCAAATTCAAGGTTGCTGACTAACTTATTCTCGAAGAATCCGTCAACACCCATTATATTCTCTTATTGAAAATAAACAGGATAACCAGAGCATACAGGCCAAGACGGCCGGCAATCATCTCAATACCCATGACCAGTTTACCAATGGCCGGAACTGCCGCGAAGTTGGAGAATGCTCCGAGACTGCCGAATGCAGGGCCGATGTTTCCAATCATTGCTATGGAGGCTGTGGTACTGTCCATAAAGTCAAGCCCCACTGCGGCATAGATCAAGGCGAAGAACAGACAGCACAGCATGTAGAAGAGTGCGAAAATCGCCACTGACTGGACAAGTGCCGGATCTGCGATATTCTTTCCGTACTTCACCGGAATGACTGCGTTGGGATGCAAGGTTCTCAGCAACTGCGAGCGGGTAGCCTTTGTAATGATCCAGACTCTGTCGGCTTTCAAACCTCCGGTAGTTGAACCGCTACAACCGCACTGAACCGACATATAGAGTAGAATCAGTATTGAGAAAGGAGGCCATAAAGCCGTATCAGAAATGGTAAAACCTGACGAAGAACCAAGCGAAATAACATTGAAGAATGCTTGTCTGATTGTCTCCCAGACGCTGTTGTAAGTACCGCTTGTAATCAAGTTCACCGATACGAGAACGGAGGCAACCAAGAGTGACATCAAGTAAAACTGTACGATCGGATCTTTGAAGACATTCAGATTATTGTGTTTTACCGAAGAATACAACAAGCCGAAATGGATTGAACCAAGTATCATGAACGCCATCGATATGACCTCGATTAAAGGAGAATTGAACGCTCCAATAGAAGCGTTTTTCGTGCTGAAGCCGCCTGTGGATACAATACTTAAAGCATGGTTGATTGCATCAAAAGGAGACATTCCCGCAATGAAGAGAAGCACGAACAGCAACGCCGTCAGTCCAAGATACACCGAAAGAATGACCTTGATTATCTTATTGGTTTTGTAGTTGTAATTGACTCTTGAGACATCTGCTACCTCCATTCTGGATATTCTCCACTTGACAGTACCAACGTTCGGAAGAATGATCAGCATAAACAGGACCACTCCCAAACCTCCGATATAGTGGGTTGAAGAACGCCAGAAGAGCAAACCGTGGGGCAAAGCCTCTATATCGTTCAGGATAGTTCCTCCTGAAGTAGTAAAACCGGACACACTTTCAAACCAAGCATTTACAAGGGTAAACTCTCCACCCCACAAAACGTAGGGCATCATTCCGAAGACGCATGAGAGAACCCAGGAAACCACGATTATGACTACTCCTTCCCTTGTGGTGATTTCGCTGTGGTTGCGCGGAACGAAAATAATCGGAAAGATTCCTGCCAGGAAAGTAAGAATACCGCTGAGAAGCAACGGAGAGAAAGAGGAATCTACTCCGTAAATGATGGAAACCAATACGGATATGAACATGAATAATGCACTGACCATCAATGCTATTCCCACATTCCTCGAAATTGCTCTGATATTCATTACTGTTGCTTGGTATAAGACTCACAATCGGTGACAATCTCGCTGACCGAGTTGTTCAGTTCCGCAATTTCATCACCATCATTATCTATGTCAACATTGTACTCCTTACCGTATTTTCTGTAAGAATCTATCCCCTTGGTAATCTTGAGAATAGGGTCAACGAAGTAATAATTGATGAAGATATTGAAGAGAATGACCACGATAATGCCGACAAGCATTGAAGCGATGGATGGCATGATACTTCTGTAAAATGTATCCTGCATCGTATAAGAACTCTCTACAAGAATGTCCTGGCTTACCGTTGTCAGTTGATGAATGTAGTCACGAAGTCTTACGTAGAAACTCTGGAGGCGGTTGAAATACCAATCATTTCTTGCCTGGTAACCCTCCGGCCAAATGTTTTCCGCCTCTCTGACCACCTGCATATAGGCAGCGTAGGCAAAAAGGACGGAGTCGGCCATCACAGATTCTCTTTCAGAAGAGAAACTGCCTTTTATCTGGCCCAACTGAGTCATAAAGTCCTCATCGGCCAGCATTTCTATAATGTCACCTCCCGCATCATCCTGATCCAGAGTGTTGAGGATCTTGATGTTATAGTCTTCGGTCAATGATAGCAGAACATTGGCGGTATTGATACTCTTGATATTGTCTTCGACAATACCGGACTGCATCTCATTGATTTTCCGGAATTCGAAAATGGCAATCACACCGGCGAAAAAGAGAATCGCCCCTATGATTACGAATCCGAAGAATATCTTCTTTTTAATGCTCGGTTTAATTAATTCTAACATACTCTTCAGGATAACAACTGTGCGGCAATTATCACTTTTTCCTTACCTGTCTGACAACCAATCAGGTAAATATCTCCCCCGTCTGCCACACCAAGTTTTGCCCTTAACTCTTTGGTATCAAAAGGCAAATTTAACGCAATTATGTTTGCTTTAGTATATTTAGATGATAAATATTTAATGTTCTTATTGCTAATTGCCGCATACTCAAGCACTTGAAAAACTCTACCCGGGAAGGAATCCACGACTTTATCCCCTGTATACAAATGGGTGCTGACATCCAGTTTCGCAAGAGAGAAACGCTGTGACAGCAACTTGAATGCGCCTGCCTTCAACAGACCTTTTGACGGATAATAAAGATACTTCCCGGGGTTGGCGGCAAAAAAGGATTCTGCTTCTTTCTCTTCAGATTTTCTGAAAGAAAAGCTGTCCGTAACTATCAGAGGATCAGACATCTTCTGCCCTGATTCAAGCAGAAGCAGAACTTCCTTGCACTCATTGTCAGCGGTCACTATATGAATCTCCTTTATCTCGGGGATCATTTCAATGGTGCGGGAGATGTCGGCCATAGGAGAAACTTTGACGAGAACAGTATCCGACACCTTGAACAAAGCGCTTTTAATGGAGATCAGATCAGGCTCGCAATCCTCGATGGAATAGACTCTGGAAGAGGTCTTGCTTCTTCGCGAGGGATCAAGATAAATCAGGTCCGCATCTTTGAGAGAACTCAGAATATCCGTAGAATTACCGTTGCATACCGTAATGTTCCCTGCCCCCAGAATCTCAAAATTGGCTCGGGCCACTTCACACAGAGATTCTTTCCTTTCTATGTAAAGAACGGACTCCGCAACCTGAGAGAAAAAATAGGCATCTATTCCAAGGCCTCCCGTCAAATCGGCAACCCGCTTCCCCACTACGAATTGCTGCTTGTACTTAGCTGTTTTCTCAGAGCTGCACTGCTCGATAGAGAGAGAATCGGCATATTCCAGGGAAGGATGCCCGTACCATGAAGGCACTTTGTGCCTGAGCTTTTTTCTGGCCTCCAGAATGACTACAAGTCTTTCTATATCAAGATCTTTCCACTTGTCTTTCCTCAAAAGCAAAGAGGAGGTCTCTTCACCGTCGTGAGCAATGATAAAATCTATTTGTTCTTTAGAAAGCATATACAAAGATAAACCCTTTGAGAAAAAACTCTATCTTTGAACAATCATAACCGTTTTGATATGGAAACTAATTTCTTGGAAAGAGCTGAGAAATGGCTCTCGGATAGTTTTGACGAAGAAACAAGGGCGGCTGTCCGTAAGATGATTGACGACAAATCCGAATTGCTGGAAGACGCTTTCTACAGAAATCTGGAGTTCGGCACGGGAGGACTAAGGGGCATTATGGGCACAGGTACCAACCGTATGAACAAATATACCGTGGGTATGGCTACCCAGGGACTTGCAAACTATCTCAACGAGTGCTTCTCTGGCAAGGAAATCTCTGTCGTCATATCATACGATTCAAGGAATAATTCTCGTTTCTTCGCCGAAATAACTGCCGGTGTTCTACAGGAGAACGGGATTAAAGTTTACTTGTTCGATGACATAAGACCAACTCCCGAGCTCAGTTTCGCCATCAGATATCTAGGCTGCAATGCAGGTGTTATGATCACTGCATCCCACAACCCGAAAGAATACAACGGTTATAAAGTCTTCTGGGAAGACGGAGCGCAGATTATCGCCCCTCATGACAAGAATATCATCGGGGAAGTCAACAAGATTGATTCTCCTGAGAAGGTTTTATTCTCGACAGGAAAAATCTCCCCAATCGTTGTCGGAAAGGAAATTGACGATGCTTTCATCAACTCCATCACCTCGCTCACCCTGACTAACGATGCAGTAGGACGACACAACGACATGGGAATCGTCTATACCCCTCTTCACGGAACCGGCATAAAAACCATCCCCGCCGCCCTTGCAAAACTGGGCTTCAAGAACGTATATCACGTCGAGGAGCAGGATGTCAGCGACGGCAACTTCCCTACGGTAGCGTCTCCTAACCCTGAAGAGCCCACCGCCATGAAGATGGCTATGGAAAAAGCCGATAAAGTCGGCGCAGACATAGTTCTGGCCTCCGATCCGGACGCTGACCGCGTGGGTCTCGCAGTCAGGAACAATGACGGTATTCTGCAATTGCTTACCGGTAATCAAATTGCATCCATTCTGGTCAGTTATATGCTCACCAGATGGCAGGAGAAAGGGAAACTTACCGGCAAAGAGTACATCGTAAAAACGATTGTAACCACCGAACTTATAAGCGCTATTGCATACAAGTACAACGTGCTGGTATACAATGTCCTCACCGGTTTTAAATACATCGCTGAAGTTGTACGGCACAACGAAGGCAAAATGACGTTCATCTGCGGCGGAGAAGAGAGTAACGGTTTCAATGCCGGAGAATACGTCCGCGATAAAGACGCTGCGGTAACTTGCTGTTTGATTGCAGAATGCGCTGCATGGCTGGCCGACAGTGGCACAACTTTGTATTCTTACCTGGAAGAACTGTATAAAGAATACGGATGCTACAGGGAAAAGCTTGTCTCAGTGGTCAGAAAAGGAAAGGACGGCGTCGAGCAGATCCAGGCCATAATGGCAGGATTGCGCCAGAACCCTCCTAAAGAGCTGGCCGGCTCGGGAGTCTACCGCGTGGTGGACTACCTGTATCCTGAGAAGACAGGGCTTCCGAAGTCAGACGTTTTGCAATTCTTCAGCGATGATCACAGCACAGTATCCGTAAGGCCTTCAGGCACAGAGCCTAAGATCAAATTCTACTTTGGTGCGAATGGTGATGATGCCGATTCGAAAATTGAAAAACTGGTTGCCCAGTTCGTCTCTTAGAAATCAAATCCCACTGATAAATACAGTCCCGCTTTTCTGGTAAGCGTTGACCAGTTAACATCCAATGACACCGGGCCTAGTGGAGTGGCGTAGGTGTACTTCAAGGCTGCTCCGAAATAGTGATGATCAAGAGTATTGAAATAGTTACGTAATCCTTGACCCTCAATCAGATAATTGAACATTCCGGTCAGATAATGCTTGCCGGTAAAGTTCCATCTGACGTCACATCTGGCTATGGTCATGTCTGTGAAAGAACCGATATTTACACCTCTCGAACCGACAAAAGGCATCTGATGGTCGAGGTAACGGCTTACCTTCTCACCGCCGAACACATTCTGATAATACGGAACGTAATCGCCCAAAACCGTTCTGTGATATACCTGAGGTATGAAAGTTACGGGACCGTTCCATGGAGTCAGATAAGCTTCAAAAGAAAGAGCGACAGAACCGTTCTTAAGCAGATGATCGTCAATCTTGCAATATGGTCTGTATCTCAAGTCAAGAGCGACTTTGAAACCGTTTTTGGCGTAATACGGATCGCTCCTCTTATCCAACACTGCCCCTCCGAACACTCCGATATTTGAACTTGACAAATCTACGCCTCCCTCATAAGCATCAATATCGTTGAATACGTAATGCTCATATTCTGCACCCGCATAGGCATGCAAGAATCTCGCATTGTACTCCGAAATATAGAAACTCACACGGTTGCGATGATATTGTGTATCTTCCAGAGGAGCTCCTATCGACCTGCTTCTGTAATGGTTCAGAGAGTATTCATAATTGAGATTCAGATCGAAAAGCGATCTTATAGAATATGCCAGGTTAATGTCAACCTTTGGATTGTATGCAAGTTTTAGTTTGAGAGTAGCCTTAAGTCCTGACAGCTTATTCTCATTGAATCCAGCCCTGACACCGATGGCAACAGCTTCTTCAGTATCGCCTCTGAGACCTACCGACACTCTGTGAGGCTCCGCTTCTTCCAACTGGATATCAAGCAGATACATACCAGGATTCAATTCGTCCGGATAGATGTTGTAATAGACTCCATCATAAGCACCGGTACCTTTAAAGCGTGAGATGCTAGTATGTATATCGTCGGCCGTCAATGGCTTTTCTGTACTCAACCCCCATTTCTTAAACAGCCACTGTTCTTCGTCCACCGATACACCGTTGACTTGAATGGATGAGAGCATAATTGGTTCCTCTCCCAATTGCTTAGCCTTTGGGGCATTCAATTTCTTGCCGACCGGGCCGTTGAAGCTGACAAGCTCCTTGATGGAGAGCAACTGGTCTTTGTATTTTACTGCTTCCTTATATCCTCTAGCCACCAGGGAATCTATGCTTTCCGCATCGAAACTCATTGTGCCATAACCTGTTACGTCCGGGCGAATATACACGTCGCACAGTTGACGGTTTTCCGCGTTATGGCCTGAAGTGACAATTGTGAACAGCTGTCCCATCATTCCCGGAAGCGAATTGATATCATCCTGATTAACCTTAAAACCCTTGGAGAGTTCCACTCCGATAATGATGTCAGCCCCCATTTTACGACATACGTCAGTAGGGAAATTGTTCACCATTCCACCGTCTACCAGAAGCATCTCGTTGTATTCATTCGGTGCAAAAACAATGGGAATGGACATTGAAGAACGCATGGCTTCGGCTATCCTTCCACTGCGCAGAACCACTTCGCTTCCGTCCAGCATATCCGTCGTAACACAGGCGAACGGGATTGGAAGGTCATTGAAACTGATAGAATCCTGATATCCGATGCAGAGGTCATTAAAAAGGTTTACCAGATTGTTACCGTTGATAATACCCGATGGCAGAGAACGCATTAAAGGAGAGCTCTCGTCAGTATTTACCAATTCTCCGGAACTTCTCAGTCTGTCGGCATCCTGCTGAACACGGGTCAAATTGTCGTCCAGATTATTGATATCATCCCAACCGAACGGGACGGAAAGCAGATATTCGGAATTGCGCTTTTTCGTCTCATATGATGCATCCTCTCTTGAGACTGCATTGCTCATATAATAAGACCAGTCTATTCCCTTGATTAAACCGTCCATCTCCTTAGGCTCATAACCCAAAGCATACAAACCTCCTATTATGGAGCCCATACTTGTTCCCGCTACGTAGTCTACCGGGATATCAAGTTCATCCAGCAATTGAAGAACTCCGATATGGGCGGCGCCTTTGGCACCTCCACCTGCTAGAACCACACCTATTTTCGGCCTGGCCGGAGCGTTGTTACTGTTTCTGGAGAATACTTGAAGGGTATCCAGGTTATTGGTTTCCGCCATCAAGACAGAGACGGATGAGAGTAAAAATAGAATCAGTGAAAGTATCCTTTTAGCCATTTGTCTGGTATTAATCTGTATGCAAATATATAAAAAAAGGCTGACCATTGATGATCAGCCTTAAATGAAAATGGCAACTACCTACTTTCCCACATGGTATCGCAGTATCATCGGCGCAAGTGAGCTTAACTTCTCTGTTCGGTATGGTAAGAGGTGGATCCTCACCGCTATAGTCACCTTATTCTTTCGCTAGAGTGGTATTCCAC
>JAFSTD010000075.1 GCA_017450655.1 Bacteroidales bacterium
AGTTTGCATTCTCTTCACACGACGAGAATTACAAGAAGGCCCGCAGAGCGTTCCTGATCAACTATGACAGGGCCGTTCCTGCCGAGAGACAGGCTAAACACTGTATCGGGTGCCGTCAGTGCGTTCCGGAGTGTCCTCAGAGGATAAACATCCCTGCCACTATGCAGATGGTGGATGAATACGTAGAGAAACTGAAACAGAATCTGGAATTCTAGATTACTCCCACTCTATCGTAGCACAAGGCTTAGGTGACATATCGTACAGAACCCTGTTGACGTTTTTGACCTCTTTCAGGATTCTGTCGGTCACCTTGGACAAAACAGACCAGTCAAGTGGTTCAACCGTTGCCGTCATTGCGTCTACCGTATTGACGGCACGTATTATTACAGGCCATTCAAAGCATCTGGCATTATTCTTCACACCCACTGACTTGAAATCAGGAATAAGGGTGAAATACTGCCAAACCTTCTTGTCAAGGCCTGCATTATGGAATTCTTCTCTCAGAATAGCGTCAGATTCGCGGACTGCCTCCAGTCTGTCGCGAGTTATGGCGCCGAGGCAACGGACACCCAGACCGGGACCCGGGAACGGCTGACGGTAAACCATCTCGTCAGGAAGGCCGAGGGCAACGCCGCAGGCTCTCACCTCGTCTTTGAAGAGCTGCTTGAGAGGCTCAACCAGGGCAAACTGCAAGTCTTTGGGAAGACCTCCCACGTTGTGGTGAGACTTAACGATTTTTGCAGTCTTGGTACCGCTCTCGACAATGTCCGGATAAATTGTTCCCTGACCCAGGAATTCTATGCCGTCAAGCTTGCGAGCTTCCTCTTCGAAAACGCGAATGAACTCGCTGCCGATAATTTTTCTCTTCTGCTCCGGGTCTGATACGCCGGAAAGCTTATTCAGGAATCTGTCAACTGCGTCAACGTAGATCAGATTGGCATTCAACTGATTCTTGAAAACCTCAACCACCTTTTCAGACTCGTTCTTGCGCATCAGACCGTGGTTGACGTGTACGCAAACCAGCTGATTTCCGATAGCTTTCAAGAGCATTGCAGCTACTACAGAGCTGTCCACACCGCCGGAAAGGGCCAACAATACTTTCTTATTGCCAACTTGTTTCTTGATCAATTCTACCTGATCGCTGATGAAATTCTCCATGTTCCAGTTTGCCTCAGCTTTGCAGGTATCGAAAACGAAAGATTTCAGAGCTTTCTTGACAGCCTCCACGTCGTCACCGAACTGAGGCAGATTTACCGTGCATCCGGCTTTTGCAAAACCGGCGGCGATTACGGGAACTCCAATATGATAAATCTCGTGATCTACGTCTATGTCCACACCGTCCACAATGTGATTGGGACCTCCGTTCAAGACGATTCCTTTCAGATTGTAAAGAGACTCCAGCTCACGGACGGTAACATCGTGAGGATAGATTTCACTGTAAACTCCAAGGGCTCTGATTGCACGAGCGACGACTGTGTTCTTCTCGCTTCCCAAGTCGAGAATAACTATCATATCCTGTTTCATAATCAAGTATTGTTGAATGGTAAAAATGAGTTGTAAAAATATAAAAAAATTGGCATAATTATACTGAATTGTAGTACTTTTGCCGCCGTTATGCAAGAAATCAGAAATATAGCGATCATAGCCCACGTCGACCACGGAAAAACAACTTTGGTTGACAAGATGATTCAACAGGCGAAAATCTTTCGGGACGCAAGCAAGGCGGGAGAATTGATTCTCGACAACAACGACCTCGAAAGAGAGAGAGGCATTACAATCCTGGCCAAAAACGTCTCTGTGCCGTACAAAAACGCCAAGATTAACATCATAGACACTCCGGGCCATGCTGACTTCGGCGGCGAGGTGGAAAGAGTGCTGAATATGGCCGACGGCGTATTGCTTCTCGTTGACGCATTCGAAGGGACGATGCCTCAAACCAGATTCGTCCTTCAGAAAGCCATCGAGATGGGTAAGAAGCCTATCGTGGTCATCAACAAGGTGGATAAACAGAACTGCAGGCCTGACGAGGTCAACGAGCAGGTGTTCGACCTGATGTGCTCCCTTAACGCAAACGACGACCAGCTCGATTTCAAAACTGTTTACGGTAGCGCAAAACAAGGCTGGATGTCTCTGGACTGGAGAAAACCGACAGACAATATAACCCCTCTCCTCGACTTGATCCTCGAAGAGATTCCCGCTCCCGAAGTGAAGGAGGGCTCTGTACAGATGCTTATTTCCTCACTTGAGTATTCTCCGTACGTAGGACGTATCGCTATAGGACGCGTAACCAGAGGTACGCTGAAGACGAATATGAGTATTTCGCTGTGCAAAAGGTACGACATCATTGAGAAACAGAGAATCAAAGGCCTCATGACATTTGAAGGGCTTGAGAAGAAGAAAGTGGAAGATGTTCAGTGCGGCGATATCTGCGCCATTGTAGGCCTGGAAGGGTTTGAAATCGGCGATACTGTCGCAGATTTCGAGAATCCGGAAGCGCTTCCTCCGATTTCTGTGGACGAGCCTACGATGAGCATGCTTTTTACCATCAACGATTCACCATTCTTCGGAAAAGACGGCAAATTCGTCACCTCCCGTCACCTTAAAGAGCGTCTGGAGAGAGAATTGGAGAAGAACCTTGCCCTGAGGGTCAAACCGGGCGTAGGAACCGATTCTTTCATCGTCTATGGACGCGGCGTGCTTCACCTCTCAATTCTCATTGAGACAATGCGTCGCGAAGGATTCGAATTGCAGGTAGGTCAGCCTAAGGTGCTTGACAAAACCATAAACGGCCAGCGCTGCGAGCCTATCGAAAGCCTCACAATCGAGGTTCCCGACGAGTTCGTGGGTAGAGCCATCGAAATGACTACCAGACGAAAAGGCGCCCTTATACATATGGACGCACACGACGGACGCACACATCTGGACTTCGACATCCCTGCCAGAGGCCTTATGGGACTCCGCAGCAATTTGCTTACTGCAACTGCCGGAGAAGCCATCGTGGCACACAGGTTCAAGGATTACGAGCCGTACAAAGGCGATATAGAGCAAAGAATCAACGGCTCTTTGGTTGCAATGGAGACCGGTACGGCAGTAGCCTACGCTATGGATAAACTCCAGGACCGCGGAAGATTCTTCATCGAACCGGGCGAGGAAGTCTATATGGGACAGGTGATCGGCGAGCACACCCGCGAGCGTGACCTTACAATCAATGTGTGCAAGACCAAGAAGTTAACCAACGTCCGCGCCGCAGGAACCGATGAGAAAGTAATGCTTCCTCCGGCTATCAAGTTCAGCCTCGAAGAGGCACTGGAATATATCCAGGAAGATGAATTGGTAGAAGTCACTCCTCACGCTATGCGCCTTCGCAAGATCCTCCTTGACGAAATCGCGCGAAAAAGAGCTGAGAAATAAAAAAAATTACTATATTTGCAGCCCAATTTTGGAGGATTTTCTCGTTATGAGTGAAATTGTTATTCCTGTCAAAAGCCTTTCGCACGAATGCAGGGTCTTTGATTACAAAGTCGATGAGAATTTTACTTCGAGTTTTGCAGATAACGGGATAATCAAAGCGGATTGCGACGTACACATCGAAGCAGAAAAGAAGACTGATTGGGTAGAGATTGTCTGCAACGTCAATGGATACGTTACCGTGCTGTGCGACAGATGTTTGGATCCTTTGAAACTTCCGGTTGAAGTTTCGCAGCTGTTGACCGTCAGGTTTGATAAAGAGCCTGATGACATTGTCGAAGAAGACGACAACGTGATTGTGCTGAATGATTATGAGAATGAGTTAGATTTAGGTCAGAGCGTCTACGATTTCATCTGTCTTTCAATTCCCCTGAAAAGGGTGCACAGCGACGGTGAATGCAACCCGCAGATGTTGTCCAAAATTGGCAACAGAGAGAGCAATGCCGATAACGGCAACTCTCCCTTTTATGATTTGAAGAAGATTTTGGAAAATAATAACAATTAAAAAATACTAACATGGCACATCCTAAACGAAAAGTCTCTAAACAACGCAGAGACAAAAGAAGAACTCACGATGTAGCTGTTGCCCCAACTTTGGCAACTTGTTCAAACTGCGGTGCTACAATTATGTACCACCACGTTTGCCCAGAGTGTGGTTATTATCGTGGCCGCCAGATTATTGCCAAGAAAGAGGCGTAATTTGAACGCATACAGATTATAAGACCCTCAGCGAGACGACTAAGTGTCGTCTCGCTTGGTATGAAGCCCCTGTAGTTCAACGGATAGAACGGAAGTTTCCTAAACTTTAAATGGCAGTTCGATTCTGCCCGGGGGTACTACTCTATGCTTTCCGCTCCCGGCCTATAAGTCCTCGGGATAAACCCTTCGGACACGGCCTCCGCTATCCGCCTGATGGCGGATTATTACACAAAATTCACTGCAGGCCTATAAGTCCTCGGGATAAAAAAATATAAATACTACCAGCGACCGCCGGCGCCGCCTCCTCCGAAGCTTCCGCCTCCGAAACCACCGCCGAAGCCACCGCCGAAGCCGCCTCCGAAGCCACCGCCACCCTTCCAACTGCTTCCGCCGAAGAGTGACCTTCCGATCAGAATGTCCTTGAAGATTTCGCCGTCATCGAAACTGCCGCCGTTTCCCCCTCTGCCACCGTGCTTCTTGTCAATGATGATGCCCACTATTATGAAAATCAAGGCTATAAGCAGAAAAGCAGCCAGCGCAGAGATCATCTCCTTGTCAAAATTGTCGTAGTCATCGACGCTGATTTCACCCGCAACCACGGGCAAAATTACATCCAGAGCGGCATTCACGCCACCGTAATAATCATTGTTTCTGAAATACGGGATCATCACGTTATCCACTACTCTTCTGCAATAACCATCGGTAAGAACGCCTTCCAGACCGTATCCTACGGCGATATAGACCTCTCCGTAGCTGTTTCCAACCTTCGGTTTTACGAGAATGACAACGCCATTGTTGAACTCACTCTGGCCTACACCCCATTTTTGACCGATGGAATAAGCGTATTGTCCCGGATCCATTCCTCCCAGGTCGTCAGTCGTAACCACAACTATCTGGTTGGAAGTGGTGTCGGCAAACTGTTCAAGACGAATCTCCATTTCCCTCCACTGGTCGTAGGTAAAGACGGAGGCAAGATCATTTACGGCATAAGCAGGTACGGGCCGCTCAGGAACCTGCGCGACCGCCACCCAATAAAAGGATAACAAGGCGACGCAGAACGCCGCCTTTCTAAGTGAAATAATCATTAGAACTCAACCTTCGGAGCGATTTGAGCTCCTTCGGCTGCTTCAAAATATCCTTTCTTGTCGAAGTTGAAGAGAGAAGCGATAATGTTGGTAGGGAATTTTCTGATCGCTACGTTGTAAGCTCGCGCCGTCTCGTTGAATTTTTGTCTTTCAACGGTGATCCTGTTTTCTGTACCTTCCAACTGAGCTTGCAAATCGAGGAAGTTCTCGTTTGCCTTCAAATTCGGATAGTTTTCTTGAAGGAGTAACAGACGGCCCAACGCTGTGCTCAACTCTCCCTGAGCAGCCTGGAATTCAGCCAGAGCCTCAGGAGTGAGGTTTGAAGGGTCAACGGTAACTTGTGTAGCCTTTGAACGAGCTTCAATTACACCTTGCAAGGTCTCTTGCTCATGCTCTGCATAACCTTTGACGGTTGCTACCAGGTTTGGAACCAGATCTGCCCTGCGTTGATAAACGTTTTCTACTTGAGCCCATGCACTCTCAACAGCTTCTTCGTTAGAAACCAATGAGTTATAAGCATTTACTCCCCATAATGCCACTAATGCGACAATCGCAAGAATGACAATCCAAGAACTAATTTTTTTCATCTTTTTCTCGTTAATATCATTACACAAATATAATTAATTCTTGGATTGTATGTAATTCTAGAATGTGACGGTAGAGCTCAGGTCTGTAATCCAAGGATCAACGCTGATGGTTACCGTATTCTGAGCATAGTCTATGTCGGTATTCTCTGCATCAGGTTCAGAACTTAATGTACCCAGTCTGGTGATAGTCGCCGCTATGGAATAAGTGTGATTTGCCTTTACTCCGTAATGAACCGCCTCTCCCTGTACCACGTCACTTCCGGAGCCGTTTACAGGAATACTCCAGGTATAATTCTCGGGCGTTCCGTCATTGTTGCCGTCGATGTCCGCCGTAATGACAAGTCTGATGCATCCTGCTGCAGACATGGCAGTTGTACTCCAACGAGAATACGGATAGTAGTTGTGGTTGTTTGTACTTGAACCGTCAGCGATTGAGGCCACCTCGTCGTACAGGAGCCCCGCATTGAGCGCACCTGTCTTCCATGCGGATGAATTACCGCTCAGGAGTGTAGGAGAAGTTACGTCGTTTCCGGAGAAAAGCTTCTCGGCAGGAACGTTTTTAAGATAAATCCTGACGTTCTCCAGAGACTGACCTGCCAGAGGAGTTCCGCTGAAATTCACAGCCAGGGAGGTGAGAGCGATTTTTGCCACGAAACGGGTCACGTCAACCTCAACGGTATTAGTCTGGGAACTGCTCAGCGTACAGTCCTTCTCTCCTATCATTATGAAAGAATTGGAAGTCTCTTTCAGCAACGAAGCGGTTTTTGCCAGAAAATTCGCTTCCGACCTCACGCCGGTAACGTCAAATCCGGACTGTCTGTTAGCCACCACGTAAACGTGCTTTGCGCCGCTCGTAGAGGTCAGACTCAATGAAGCGCTGCTGCTTTCACTCTTATAACCGTCTATTACTCCGGTAGATGCGTTGAATACGAATACGTCGTAGTTGTTGATGGTACTTTCATTTGCTGCCGTAACCCCCAATGCCTTTGAAAGAGCATCGTTAACCTTCACAGTCATAACGGCTTCGTCCACCAGCCTGTCTCCGCTCAAATCCTTCTGACAAGCCGTAAATGCCATTGTCCCCACAATAGCGATAGCAAAAAATGTTCTTTTCATAATAGTTTTAATTAAGTGTTGATAATGTTGTATATGTACTAATTGACAATTATTCCCATACGCCAGTTATTGGTATTTGTATCCGTATAATAGTAAACTCCACGGATGGCTGTGACACCTTTCCCTACGGCGACGACATCACCTTCAGGGGTACAGGTAGCTACCGAAGGGTCTTCACTGTACCAGTATCCGCTGCCGGTCACTCCCGGTCCCATGTTGGTACCGTATATCTCGCAAGTATTCGTATAGCCGTTCTCGAACCTCTGGAGAATCTGCATATGGATCGTTGCCCCGACAGTTACCGTCTGCGTCGAGTTAGGATATGCATAAGTATTTGTCATTCTGGCTATTGCACTCACGGTCATCGTACCTGTCAATCCTCTGTACTGAGCTGTCACACGACAATCCGCCCTGTTGTTGTCATAAAGGCATGCATGTATGACTCCGTCATCCGAGACCGTGCATACGGAGGTGTTGTTGCTTGAGAATGTACACAGAGAGCAATCCAGAGTGTCCATATCGGTAGTGCCGTAATAAGCCACCACCGTAGTCTGAAAACTTTCATTGTAAGAAAGTGACTTGTTCGGCGGACGGAAGACTATTCCGGTCATATTCTGACTCACTTTGACTTGCGTCGATTCCGACACGCCGGAGCCGTCCGCTGCCATCGCCGTAATTGTAACAGTGCCGTAGGACACCGGTGTGACCAGGCCTGAGGCCGAAACGGAGGCCACTGTCGGATTGCTTGATACCCATACTATATCCTTGTTCCTGGCTGTCACCGGAACGGCCGTGGCGCTGAGCTGCAAAGTTTCATCCATCATGAGCCTCTTTCTTGCCCCTTCAAGAGTGATGCTGCTCACAAATTCTCCCAAATCGCTCACGTCGACACGCCAACTGTTCTCATTCATCCCCGCTTCGCTCAATCTCACCACAATGTCATAATGCCTGTTGCGCTGAACGTCAAAGTTGCTGACATGATCTTCACCTAGAAAGAATCTGTACGTGCCGGTCCCGTAGCGGGTAGCATCCCGATATTCCACTTCGAATTCGAAATATGTGCATTTGTCATTGTACGGACTCCCGGGAGAAAAGCACTTCCCTGACTGCAGATTATTGTCATTCAAGAGGTTGCCTTGCATATTCTCGAACAAAAAGTAACTGACGGCACTGCCGGAATTAAGTAGTATCAGATCGGTGTTGTCCGCATAATCCCCATCGGAGAATACATCCTGCGAAGATTCGGCTCTCGATTCTCCGAAAAGTCTGACTGAAGAAGGTATGTTCTTCAGTTTCGCCGAAACTATGTTGAACTCAACGCCTGAAGGGACATCGCTCTTGTCAAAGGACACGGTTACCAAACTCACGCATCTTTCCAGCGAGATCGAGAGTGACGTATTGTTCTCTGCAGAGAATACTTCGCTTTTAAAAGACATCGGAACAGCATTATCACCGTTGATCAAGGCGTTATATGAATCAATCGAGTAACGGTAGTCAGTTAACGCGCTTTCACTGATAAGACTCTGATTGAGAGCCAGATTACCCACATTTGCCACGCAATATAATCTGTACTGCTCACCCTCCAGTGTCGTAAAACTGACGGAGCTTATTGCGCCGTTATCGGAGTAAGCGCTGTGAACCAGCTGTCCCGATGTGTTATATATTAGAATATTGACGTTACTCAGGACGGAATCGTCGACGGAGAGCACTTTGGTTGGGAAGCCTGCGCTTTGATAGTTGAAGTATAGCGTAATCTTCTCCCCCTTTC
>JAFSTD010000076.1 GCA_017450655.1 Bacteroidales bacterium
GCTTTGCCACTGGGACGGTACTGCCGAGACGGAAGCCAGGATTCAGGAAGAGACAAAAGCGACTATCAGATGCATTCCTAGCGACAGTTTCGTAGTGGAAGAAAACGGCAAGTGCATCTACTCAGGACGTCCGAGCAGTCGAAGAGTCGTTTTTGCAAAAGCATATTAACATTCTATACAACCTATGAAAAAGACACTACTTGTTTTTACGATTTTGTTGCTAAACCTAACCTGTTTTGCTCAATCAGAACAAGAAGCTAAAGAGCCGGAATACTGGACAAGGACTCTGAACACCCAGATCGGTTTTTCACAGGTGTCACTCTCAAACTGGGCTGCCGGAGGCTTCGGATCAATGTCCCTCAACGGCTATCTGGACGGCAATCTGGTTTATGAAAAAGACAAATTTAAATGGACTAACCGACTACAGGTAGGATATGGCTTCGTCCAGACTTACGGAGAAGGTTTCAAAAAGACCGACGACCGTTTCATTCTTGACATGAAGGCCGGTTACAAAGCATTCGACAAGTTCTATCTGTCTGCGATTTACAACTTTCAGACACAGCTCGGGCCGGGTTACAAAACCGTAAGAGGCACTGAGATTGTATCTGACTTTTTTGCCCCTGCATACACTTCTCTCGGTATCGGTGTCGATTATATCCCTACCAAGAATGTTTCCATAAACCTCTCTCCGCTCGTGGGGAAAATCGTGATGGTAAGAAATCCTGCTTTGCGCAAAAAATACGGTAACGCCGAAGATCAGTTCGTAAGATGGGAAGTTGGCGCCCAGCTAAAGTTTGACGGAAAAGTTGAGATAGAAGATTTCACGGCCGGGACCTCCCTTACCCTATTCTCAGACTATCTGGACCACCCTCTGAACATTAAGGTGAACTGGGATGTAAACATAAGCGCGAAACTCACCAAATTCCTGGCCGCCACAATCCGTACTTCACTCATTTATGATGACAAAATCAAGCACATTGAGCTGAAGAACAAAAAAGGCGAAGTGGTTGTTGATGACGAGGGAAATCCTATAATGGTGCCGGGCGTACAGTTTAAAGAGCTTTCAAGCATCAGTTTCACATACACATTCGGCAAGAAATAATGCAAACTCGCTTCGATAAGAAGCTTGCTTCTCTGATGGAGAATGGCAAGGGGGCTCTGCTTCTGGCTGTAAGCGGAGGAATCGATTCTATGTGCATGGCCCGCCTTGCGCTCAACAGCAGGGCGTGCGGACAGATTGCCATCGCCCATATGAATTTTTCCCTGCGAGGGGAAGAATCTGACGGAGATGAGCAGCTGGTGAAGCGCTTTGCATCGGAGAATAGCATACCTCTGTTCTCCAGGAAGGTCGATACCGTATCTTTTGCCAAGGAGAATTCGGTTTCCATCGAAATGGCCGCCAGGACGCTCCGCTACCAATGGTTCGAAGAGTTGTCGGCTGAAGAAGGTTTCGATTACGTTGCCGTCGCCCACAATTCTAACGACAGCGCGGAGACCCTGTTCCTGAATCTCCTTCGCGGGACAGGCATTAAAGGGATGTGCGGGATCAGAGAGAAGAACGGCAAGATTGTAAGACCTATGCTCCAATTCTCACGCAAAGAGATTGAGGTCTACGCACATGAGAATAAAATACCTTACAGAACCGACTCGACGAACGGTGACATTGCCTACCACAGAAACCGAATCCGAAACGTCATTTTCCCGGAATTCGAGAAGATCAATCCTTCATTTCTGGATACCGTTTCCGACGAGACCGGGTATTTTTCTCAGGTGAACGACATTGTGGAAGAGTTGTTCAATGAGAAAAAGGGAGAGTTCTATTCAGAAAAAGACGGGGTTAAAACAATTCTTATCGCCGGGCTACTCAAAGAGCGTCATTCCGCTTACTGGTTGTTCAGGATGCTGGATCCGCTCGGATTCAACGGTTCCCAGATCCAGCTGATTCAAAGATGCATGGAGAATGATGCTCAAAGCGGCAAACAGTTCTTCTCAGCCACTCACAGAGCAATTCTGGACAGGGGAACTCTCAAGATTTACCCTGCCGCCTCCGACACGGCCGAGAATCATTACATGCTAAGAGTGTATAAAAGACCTTCCGATCTGAATCCGAAGGATGGCTGGTACGTCGACGCCCGAAAACTGGGTTTGGAAGAAGGGGTTTATCATCTCGACGGAGAATGCCATATCTGTCAGCGAGAATGGAGACCTGCTGACAAATTCATTCCTTTCGGGATGAACGGTTCAAAAAAAATTAGCGATTTTCTTACTGACTTGAAACTTGACCTCGAGCAGAAAGATCACCAGAAGGTGATTGCAGCGAAGAATCCTGACGGCTCAGAGACGATAGTGTTCGTCGCCGGTAGAATCGACGACCGGTTCCGAATCAACAGCAATACCGACTTGATAGCGGAAATTATCTCCGACTGATTACCTGACGATCAGCCGTTCCCCAATTCTCAGAATCTTCTTGGAAGAGATACCGTTCAACTTGCAAATGTTGTTCACGGTAGTACCGTATTTCGCGGCGATACCACCGAGAGTGTCACCTGAACGAACCGTGTAGACGATGCGGCCAGCAGCAGCCTTTGATTCCTCGTCGGTTTGTCCATAGTGAGAATATATGCTGAAATAGTGGTTGTGCAATGTGATGACGGTGTCGCGCAAGGCTCCGGTCTCAAAATCAATCAGACGTGACGGATCGAAGGTCTGCCCTTTATAACGCACTTCGAAATGAAGATGAGGCCCGGTACTTCTGCCCGTACTGCCTCCCAGACCAATCACTTCTCCGGCCTTGACCATCTCATCTGCTGCCACGAGATGCCTTGAAAGGTGGCCGTAATAGGTTTCGAGACCGTTGGGATGCCGGATGACAACCAGATTGCCATAGCCTCCCGTCTCTTTGGTATAGCCGATATATCGCACCACTCCGTCAAAAGCGGCCCTGACGGTATCACCCGTATGAAGCGGTATATCGATTCCCTGATGCTCCCTTGTCCTTCGGAACTGATAGCCTGAACGGACCACTCCCGTGATAGGGGGACAATAGCCGTGAAGGCTGTCCACCAGGCGTAAATCCACCTCTTCTGGTATCAAACTTGAAGGATAGTCCTTGTAAGCGTGCAGAACCGTTGTGCTCCAGTACTCGTCAAACATATTGGTACTGTCGATAACGGGACGCCCGATATCATAATAATCCCAACTATGATTATCGTAGAGTACGATTTTTATAAATTTGTCTCCTGTATCGATGGTATCCATAGGGAGTTTGATCTCCGAAGCGGCGGGTATGGTCGCCTTGATCTGACCAACGTTATTCTGGGCAAAAACCGGGAAGAATCCCGATAAGAACAGAATTGATAGGAGAATTTTTTTCATTAAAATGGATACGGGCGCAAGTGCCGACGGGCAAATATAAATAAAAAAGATTAACTTTAAAGTCCTGCTCGCGGATAAAGAATGAACAGAAGAATAACCATACTGTTGATGTTGACGCTGCTGGGATCACTCTCGGCAAGGGCTCAATATGACCCCAGTTCATTCTTCTACAGAGGACAGCAGGCTCTCCTGGACGGTCGTTATTCTTCTGCAATAGAAAGTTTTAGCATTCTCGCTCGCATAGACACCGTCTCTTGTGAGCCTTATTTCTACAGAGGTGTCGCCAAGTACAACCTCGGAGATTACGCAGGAGCCGAAAAAGATTTCGACAGGAGCATCAGCAAGAACACCCTCTATACAAACGCTTATCATTATCGCGCCATCACGAAGGGGGAGACCGGCCGGTACGAAGAAGCGCTGAAAGATCTTGAAACCGCCGTGGACTTACGTCCCGGCAATATCGGGCTCTACTTTACCCGTGGAGTGGTTTACTTTATGTCCCAGCAGTTTGAGAATGCCATTAAAGACTTCAACCGGTTCATCAGGAACGAGCCCAAAGAGAGTGCCGCTTATCTCAACAGAGGCGCCTCTTATCTCTTTATGGGAGACACCGTGAGCGCAATGCAGGACTACAATACCGCCATCAGCATAAATCACTTTGATGACGACGCTTACGTACGACGCGCCCGCATCTACGCCCTCAAGAATATCCCTGCAGCCGCTATTGAGGATCTCAATATGGCCGTAAGCCTGGACTCCACCAACACCTACGCTTATTTCAACAGGGCGCTTATGAGATTTGAAACCGATGACGTAATCGGCGCGATTTCAGATCTGAACAGAGTTCTCCGGGACGAGCCGGGCAATGCCCTTACCTTGTACAACAGAGGTCTTATCTATGCGCAGCTGAATGACTTCCAGAATTCTCTGGATGACTTTGACAGGGTTATCAACATCAATCCAAACAATGTGCTGGCCTATTTCAACCGTGCGGCAGTCTTTATGGAGATGGGCCGTTACAGAGATGCGGTAAAAGATTACGACAAAGCAATAGAACTCTATCCCGATTTCGCGAAAGCGTATATGAACCGGGCATATGCAAAGAATATGCTGGGGCTCTACAGAGAATCGAATATCGACTACGAAACAGCTCAGAAGAAGATTGGCGAATATCAGGCAAAGACATCCACCGAAGAGGGACAACTGAATTTCGCCGATACTACCAAACAATACAGCCACCTTCTGGACCTGGATGCAGACTTTGCGAAGAAGGGGTTCGACAATGAATTGCTGCAATACCGAGACGTGGACATCGACATCAAACCTCTTTACAGGTTCGTCCTTCACAACGAGAAAAGCAGCGAAGGAAATTTAAGCACAATCGGAAGAAGATTCATCCACGACAAAGTGGAAACATTCTTCAAAGAACTGGCGGTATCAACCAAGATCGCCACTGAAAAAGAGACAAATCCGGGAGACGTGCAGATCATTTCCAACAATGTGAGCAAAGCCCTCGCCGGGAGCAGAAATGCAAACAATCTGTTCTCCAAAGCTCTCGTAGAATCATACCTGAATCAGTACAACACAGCTATGGCCTGCTACGAAGAAGCTCTCGAGAAAGATCCTACAAACGCATACATATATCTGAACAAAGGCGTCCTCCAGGCTGACATGACGACGTTTATCTCTTCAATGGACAATTCTATGAGAGTGCTCTCCCTGAATGCCGATACATATGCCAACACGAGAGTAAAAGACAACAATCAGAGAATATACGACTACTCAGCTTCAATAGAAGATTTGAAAGCCGCCGAGAGTTTCGACCCAGACTATCCATACACCTATTACAATCTGGGTAACCTGTACTGCCTGTCCAACAACATGCTTGAGGCGATTGATCTGTACACCAAGGCGCTTGATCTGTATCCGTACATCCCTGAAGCATATTATAACAGAGGCCTGGTTCTCATATATCTGAAAGATAAAGAGAAGGGGTGCATCGACATCTCCGTCGCAGGCGAACTCGGCATAACGGAGGCCTACAGCGTCATCAAGAAATACTGTACCGACACGGACGGCAAGTAATGAAAAAGAGGCGATGCTGAATGCATCGCCTCTTTCAATATCAGGATAAAAACGTTATTCTGTTACACCAACAACCTCCACCTTAACGGTAGCTTTGATATCGCGGTAGCATCTAACGACAACGTCGAAAAGACCTGTCTCTTTCAATGCGTCCATTTCGATATTCTTACGGTCTACGTCAAAACCGAGAGCTGCAAGAGCATCTGCAACGTTTGAGTTGGTTACAGAGCCGAATACTTTACCATTGCTGCTGACTTTGGTCTCGACTTTAACGGTTGCCTGTGACAATTTTGCTGCAAGATCTTCAGCGTCCTGGCGGACTTTAGCCTCTTTGTGAGCGCGTTGACGAAGATTCTCAGCATGTATTTTCTTTGCTGAAGCAGTAGCTGCGATAGCCATTCCCTGAGGAATAAGATAGTTTGCAGCGTATCCATTCTTTACAGTTACAATATCATCTTTGTAACCAAGGTTTTTAACATCTTGTTTAAGAATAATCTCCATAATCAAACCTCCTATTTCAATAAGTCAGTTACGTAAGGAAGAAGCGCAAGATGTCTTGCTCTCTTTATTGCTTGAGCAACTTTACGTTGTAATTTCAATGAAGTACCGGTAATGCGGCGTGGAAGAATCTTACCCTGCTCGTTAAGGAATTTCTTAAGGAACTCAGGATCTTTGTAGTCAACATACTTGATGCCTGCTTTTTTGAAGCGGCAGTATTTTTTCTTCTTTACCTCTACTGTAGGAGGATTAAGGAATCTGATATCATCTGCTTGTGCCATGTTTTACTCCTCCACCGGTTTAGTGTTATTATTTGCCTCTGCTCTCTTTGCGCGACGGCGCTCAGCGTAAGCAACGGCATTCTTGTCCATAGATACAGTCTGGAAACGGATGATGCGCTCATCACGTCTGAACTGAATTTCAAGTTTACTAACGAACTCAGGAGTTGCCTTGAATTCGATGAGATGGTAGAATCCTGTAGTCTTCTTCTGGATGGTGTAAGCCAACTTGCGAAGACCCCAGTCCTCTTCATACACTATTTCACCCCCATTATCCTTAATGAGGTCAGTGTACTTAGCAACCGCTTCCTTCATCTGGCTTTCAGATAAAACGGGAGTTGCAATGAAAACGGTTTCGTACTGTTTTAACATTTTAATATAATTGGTTTAAAATAAGGGCTGCAAATATAGCTATAATTTTTTAATAGACAAATAATTTGATACTTTTGCAGTATGACGGACAACAGACTGAAAGTATTCTGCACGGTCGCCGATACCCTCTCGTTCAGTAAGGCGGCTGCACTCCTTGGAATAAGCCAGCCGGCTGTTTCAAAGAATATCGCCGTGCTTGAAGCGGAGATTGGAGGAGCGTTGTTCATCAGAATCAATAAAACGCTGATTCTTACCGATAAAGGTAAACAGCTGCTCACGATTGCCTCCTCCATTCTTGAAGAATATTCCAAGATTGATTCAATAAAGGAATAAAAAAAGCGGACCCCGAAAGATCCGCTTCTTCATTGTAAGGAAGACTATTTGTTCAATGCATCTGCACTTGCGATATACTTGGCAAGTTCTTCCTCTGAAGGGCTGTAGTTGACCATCTCCCCTGAGAAGTACTGGTCGTAAGCGCTCATATCCACGAAACCGTGGCCTGAAAGGTTGAAGAGAATTGTTTTCTTCTCGCCTGTTTCTTTGCATTTGAGAGCCTCTTCGATTGCGCATGCAATAGCGTGGCAAGACTCAGGAGCAGGGATGATACCTTCTGTACGGGCGAAAAGAACGCCTGCCTTGAAGGTGTCGGTCTGATCGTAATCCTTAGCCTCCATATAGCCGTCCTTCATCAGTTGAGACATAATGATACCGGCACCGTGGTAGCGCAAACCACCCGCGTGAATAGTTGCAGGCTTGAATGTATGTCCGATCGTGAACATAGGAAGAAGTGGAGTAAGTCCGGCTTCGTCACCAAAGTCATACTCAAATTTTCCTCTTGTAAGTTTTGGACAAGATTTTGGTTCCGCTGCTATGTAACGGGTCTTCTTTCCTTCGAGAATAGTATGTCTCATAAATGGATATGCAATACCGCTGAAGTTTGAACCACCTCCGAAGCAAGCGATTACGATGTCAGGGTATTCTCCTGCGAGAGCCATCTGTTTCTCAGCCTCAAGACCGATAACCGTTTGGTGAAGGCATACGTGATTCAATACAGAACCCAGAGTGTATTTACAGTTAGGTGTAGAAACTGCCAGCTCGATAGCCTCTGAAATAGCGCATCCCAGAGAGCCCTGGTCGTTAGGATTGACTGTGATAATGTCCTTTCCTGCTCTGGTTGACATTGAAGGAGACGGAGTTATTGCAGCACCGAAAGTTTGCATGATTGAGCGTCGGTATGGCTTCTGATTGTAGCTGGCCTTAACCATATAGACTGCACATTCGAGTCCGAACTTCTTGGCAGCATATGAAAGGGCTCCACCCCATTGACCTGCTCCTGTCTCTGTAGTAATATTTGTAATTCCTTGTTTCTTAGCAAAATATGCCTGAGCTAACGCAGAATTGAGTTTGTGAGAACCGGCTGGAGACACACTCTCATTCTTGAAATAAATGTGAGCCGGAGTGCCGAGAGCCTCTTCGAGTTCGTATGCGCGAACGAGAGGAGTGCATCTGTAAGCTGCATACTGCTCTCTTACTTCTTCAGGGATAGGAATCCATTCGTTGGTCTGATCCAATTCCTGATTGGCACACTCTTCACAGAAGATAGGATAAAGATCTTGAGGCTTTAAAGCCTGGCGTGTTCCCGGATGTAGAATAGGCATCGGTTTGTTAGGCATAATGGCCTGAATGTTAAACCATGCTTTTGGAATTTCTGAATCGGGAAGGATAAATTTTTTCTGTCTCATAATACTAATGTGTTTATTGTTGTTTGTAAATTGATTTCTAGCATAAAAAAAGACTGTCCGGAAATCGAACAGCCTTTTTTCAAACGATAAGATTATTATAATATTAGTATAAAAAACAATCAGCGCTGTCCGATATCATCTAACAGACGCCACCACCAGAAGTTGTTTGATGTTGTGTTTCTCATACGAAGTACAAAAGTAAGAAAAAATTGTTTCGTTGTACTTTATTTAAAAAAAAAAATTAAAAAAAAGGCTGACCATTGCTGATCAGCCTTAAGTGAAAATGGCAACTACCTACTTTCCCACATGGTATCGCAGTATCATCGGCGCAAGTGAGCTTAACTTCTCTGTTCGGTATGGTAAGAGGTGGATCCTCACCGCTATAGTCACCTTATTCTTTCGCTAGAGTGGTATTCCAC
>JAFSTD010000077.1 GCA_017450655.1 Bacteroidales bacterium
CGAATCCCTCGGAATCACCCTCCCGGAAGTTATAGGCCTTTTTGTCTTCAAGGCTCAGCAGCATGTATGCGGTGTTGTACTCAGGCAGCATCACCATCTTCTCGAGCATTTTTCCCATGAGTCTCATTCTGCTCTCGGAATAAGCGCAGAACAGATTGTAATATACCTGCTTGGTATCGATACCTCTGGACATCAAGTCTGATGCTGCAACCAGCGTATCAGGGAACAGGGAATTCGAGAAATTATTGGTGTCTGTCAGAATGCCGCTGTACAGGGATATGGCGCATTTCAAAGAGATCTTTGAAGAATCTCCGGCGATATCCGGCATGGTCATCAGTATGTGATAGACGAGCTCGCAGGTAGAAGACATCTCGGTATTGGAAATGACAATGTCGAACCACTCGCTTTCAGGATTAGGGTGATGGTCGATAAGCACCTTTTTGGCCTTGCTCGCTTTGATATTCTCAGCCAGGAATTCCGTACGGGACAGCCTGTTGAAGTCTTGACATATAATAAGATCGGCCGCCTCGAAAACCTCAAGCGCCTTCTTCCTGTTCTTGTCGAATATTATAATGGGATTCTCTTCCGGATTGAGAAAATCTACGAAGCTTGCATAACTGCTCGGGGAGATTGTCTTTACGTCCTTTCCTCTTGCCTTGAGGTAGTGGTACATTCCGGTAATAGAGCCGATGGAGTCTCCGTCCGGATTAAAGTGACCGATGACGACAATTTTATTTGAGGATGAAATTAACTGCTCAAAACTCTCTGTAGGAATGCAATAGTTCATTTTTTAGACCCTATGTAACCGCAAAAATAAAAAATATATTGCAAGGACTAAATAAAATTTATACATTTGTGAGTTAAGAAGCGCAAATAATATAAATCAACAAAATAATATGAAAAAAGTACTTACTTACATCGTTTTTCCTCTTGCAATACTTGCTTTGCTATGGTTTGTAGTTCAAAGTGTCAGCGAGCCTGTGAAGTTTAACAAAGAGAGAGATGCACGTCAGCAAGAAGCTATCACAATTCTTAAAGACATCC
Organism: Bacteroidales bacterium; assembly: GCA_017450655.1. Classification (GTDB taxonomy): domain Bacteria; phylum Bacteroidota; class Bacteroidia; order Bacteroidales; family UBA932; genus Equibacterium. The sequence goes on from JAFSTD010000077.1 coordinate 1,045, forward strand.
GTACTCTTCAAGTTGCATACAAGAATGTTCACAATCAATATGCTCCTGCAATGGACTCATTGATCGACTTCTACAACAACGGCAACATGACAATCGTTAAGCAGATCGGTTCAATGGACGACTCTTTGGCTGTAGCCATGAAGCTCGTCAAGAGAGAGAATATTCTTATCCCTGTAAAAGACACTTTGTTCAATGACAGACCAAATTTCAACCCTGAGAATTTGCGTTACATCCCTTATTCAGGAGGTGATACTGTCATTATGAAGTCTGTTGTAAAGATGGTGTCAGGTGTGCCTGTCCCATTGTTCGAGGCTGACATTCCGTTCGATTCTCTCCTCAAAGGTATGGATCACCAACTCATCGTCAACCTGAACTACGAGAGGACCAGTACAGGTCGTTTCCCTGGACTTCAAGTAGGTAGCATCGAGAATCCTAACAACAACGCAGGAAACTGGGAATAGACTGACCTGTGAGTAAATACACTATAGTACCGTCTGCTTTCTTTGCAGAGAGCGACGCACATAGTCTTCTGTCGGAGATCGTAACTCTCACACCAAACGACAGAGTAAAACACATAGAACTGCCTGAATACAAGGCAGTTCTTCTTTATTGCAATACCCTTCCGCCGGTCAAGAAGCTCCTTGACCTTCTCCCGAAGATATCCGATTACAACAAGATTGTCGTGGAGATCAGCGGCGGGGAGGTGCATCTGGTACTTGCCGCGGGAGAAAAGCTACTGCTTGTGAATTCTTACAGGGTGCCGGACTTCACCACTGCAATGTATTTCATTTTCGCCGCCCTCAAAGAGTTTCAGATCAATCCTGAGATGACCACTCTTTATCACCGCGGAGAATTGGCATATGAACAGAAAGAGCTCTTGTTCAGATATTTTCTCGGAGTAGAGAAGATACAATAGTTATGAGAATCATAGGTGGCACACTCAAGGGGAAACAGATCAATCCCCCGAAGAATTATGCTGCAAGGCCCACTACCGATTTTGCGAAGGAGGGCCTTTTTAATACCCTTGTCAATGAGGTAGATTTCGAGACAATATCTATGCTCGACCTCTTCTCCGGCACGGGCAGCATCTCTTTTGAGGCCGCTTCCCGCGGATGCCGTGACATAGTCTCTGTCGAGATGAACCCGCTCCACGCATCCTTTATAAAGAGCGCAGCCAAAGAGCTGGGAATAAGTGGGATGCAGGTGGTGCGCCACAATGTCTTCGACTTTCTGAATATCTGCTCCCGGAGCTTCGATCTGATTTTTGCTGATCCTCCTTACGCTATCGAAGGCCTCGATACCATACCGGACAGAGTCCTTGAAAAGAATCTGCTGGCCGATGGCGGAATATTGATTCTGGAGCACTCCGGGGACTATTCATTCGGGAATCATCCGCGCTTCGTGAAGGAGAAAAAATACGGCAACGTCCATTTTTCCTACTTCAAATAATTTTTTTTGCATACTTCAAAAAACTCGTTATATTTGCATTCCCAAATCGGGAAATGGTGCGGTAGTTCAGTTGGTTTAGAATACCGGCCTGTCACGCCGGGGGTCGCGAGTTCGAGCCTCGTCCGCACCGC
>JAFSTD010000078.1 GCA_017450655.1 Bacteroidales bacterium
GGATCAAACTCTTCATTGTATAAAAATCTATCTCTAGCTCTAAGGTTTGCTCTTTAGAATTTACGCTTGCTCTTTTGCTACAATTTCTTGTACACTTTTGCTTGTACTTTTGTCTTCCATTACGTCAATGAACTATCCCCTCTTTCCGAAGGGACTGCAAAGGTACTAACAAAATTTAAATATCAAAATTTTTTTAAAATAATTTCGGATAATTTTTATCCATATCCACTAGAATGTGGCTGATTACCGCATTTCTGATGAATGCGGACTTGCTTTTGATACCATATTTGTGGCAATAGTTATCAATTGCGGCAAGTTCCTTGTCATTGAAAAGAATGGTTTTACGATGACTTCTCAATAACCTGGATCTTTCCTGCCTCTGAAAATCGGCCGGTACCGCCACTTTTTTTGATCTTTTCTTAGCCACTGGAGTATTATTTTATACAAAAATAAGCATAATTTTCAATAATTTACTATATTTGCGGGCGAAATGAAAAAGGGAAACATCATATCTTTCTTCAATCGACGTGCCCGACGTTAAGCCAGTGCAGTGATTTCAGCTCACTTCCACACCGGCTTAAAATTCTATTCATTTCCAGGACAGCAGAATCCTAATCAATCATTATTAACATAATTTTCTATTCATTACGATGAATATTTCCGTTACTGTGGCCAATGAAAGCCACACTAAGTATGCGCAAGCTATTTGCGATGAAATTTATTTGTCCGCCCAGGAAAGGGGGACTGGCATTGCCAAAAGAACACCTGAATACATAATCAGTAAGATATTGGCGGGGAAGGCAGTCATTGCCGTAACTGACGACGGTGAATTTGCCGGCTTTTCTTACATAGAATCGTGGGGACACAGCAAGTTTGTCGCCAACTCCGGCCTGATTGTGGCGCACAAATTCAGAAAGATCGGACTGGCAAAGAGAATCAAAACCGAGATCTTCAACCTGTCACGCAAACTCTACCCTGATGCAAAAATATTCAGCATCACCACGGGACTTGCAGTGATGAAAATAAATACCTCTCTAGGGTTCAAGCCCGTAACATTCTCTGAACTGACAGACGATGAAGAATTCTGGAAAGGCTGTGAGGGCTGCAAGAACTTCGACATTCTCACCCGCAACGAATACAGACTCTGTCTGTGTACAGGTCTTCTTTATGATCCGGCATTACACAAAAACGATAAATAATAATTACCATGAATAATAAAGTTGTTTTAGCATTCAGCGGTGGCCTTGACACCTCTTTTTGCATCCCTTACCTTATCAACGAAAAAGGACTGGAAGTTTACACTGTATTGGTAAACACCGGCGGCTTCAATAAAGAGGAAACTGCCAAACTGGAAACCAAGGCTCTCAAACTCGGGGCAAAAAAACACATAACAGTCGATGCAGTCGATGAGTACTATAATAAAGGTATAAAGTATCTGGTCTTCGGAAACATTCTGAAGAACAACACCTACCCTCTTTCAGTAAGCTCAGAGAGAATATTTCAGGCAATGGAAGTTCTCAAGGTCGTAAAACAGCTGGGCGCTGACAACGTTGCTCACGGCAGTACCGGCGCAGGCAATGATCAGGTCCGTTTCGACATCGTGTTCGAAATTCTGGCTCCGGAAGTTAAAATAATCGCACCTGTCAGAGAGCTTCAGTCAACCCGTAAACAGGAGGTGGATTACCTGAAAGCTCACGGATTCGATTTCCCTTGGGAGAAAGCTAAGTATTCTATAAACCAAGGTATATGGGGCACCAGTATTGGTGGAGTAGAGACCTTGAGTTCAGACGGTTATCTTCCTGAAGAAGCTTATCCGATTCAGAAGACCAAGAAAGGCGAAGAAATCATCAAACTCGGTTTCAACAAAGGAGAAGTTTGTTCATTGAACGGCAAGAAGATGAAACCTGTGGATTTGATTCACGCCCTCAGAGACCTCGCAGCTCCGTACGGCATCGGCAGGGACATTCACATCGGCGACACCATCATAGGTATAAAAGGACGCGTTGGCTTCGAGGCCGCAGCCCCTATGATTATCATCAAGGCTCACCATCTTCTGGAGAAACACGTTCTTACGAAGAGCCAGCTTTACTGGAAAGATTCTCTGGCCGTATATTACGGTCAGCTGATGCACGAAGCTCAGTATCTTGATCCGGTGATGAGAGACATAGAAGCTTTCTTCAACAAGAGCCAGGAGAATGTTTCCGGAGAGGTTCTCGTAAGATTGATGGAGAATACTTTCCAGGTTCTCGGATGTGATAGCAAATATGACTTGATGAGTTCTAAGTTCGGCAACTACGGAGAAGAGAATAAATCTTACACCGGACGCGACGTTGTCGGATTTACGAAAGTTCTCGCAAACCCTCTGAAGATTTATTATTCAGTTAACGACGACAAAAATGAATAAAATAAAAGTAGCCATTGCCGGAGGAACCGGTTACACGGCGGGAGAACTCCTGAGGATTCTGGTGAACCACCCTGACGTGGAGATTGGTTCAGTCCTGAGCACAACCAGCGCAGGACAGCCTGTCACCTCTTTCCACAGAGACCTGTTGGGAGAAACTGACCTCTGCTTTACGGACAAACTGGAAGCGGCGGACGTTATTTTCCTGTGTCTTGGACACGGCCTCTCAAGGGAGTTCATTGATACTCACAAGATTGATGACGACACCAGAATCATCGATCTGGGCAATGACTTCAGGTTAGACGCTGATTACGGCAACAGGCATTTCGTATACGGTCTTACAGATCTGTACAAAGAGGAGATAAAGGGCGCCCGTTACATTGCAAACCCGGGGTGCTTCGCAACCTGCATTCAGCTTGCCACTATTCCACTGGCAGCATTGCAGATGATCTCCGACGACGTTCACGTAACGGCGATTACAGGCTCCACCGGAGCCGGCAGAAAACTCTCGGAGACAAGCCACTTCAGCTACAGAAACAACAACATATCCATTTACAAGTCATTTACCCATCAGCACCTGGCTGAAATTGAGATGACTCTGTCAAAGCTGAACGGCACGGCTCATCAGGTTAATTTCGTCCCGATGAGAGGCGATTTTACCAGAGGTATTTTTGCAAGTGTATATACAAAGTGTGATTCAAGCGCAGACGAAGTGAATCAGATCTTCAAGGAGTACTATAAGGATTCTCCTTTCGTATTCGTAAGTGACGATTCTATAAATCTGAAAGATGTGGTGAATACCAACAAATGCTTGCTTCACGTAGAAAGCCACAACGGCTACATTCAGATTACATCTATTATTGACAATCTCCTGAAAGGAGCGAGCGGACAGGCTGTTGAGAATATGAACCTTATGTTCGGACTGGATCAGACTACAGCCCTCAAGCTCAAAGCAAATCTTTTCTAACATGGATCTATTTAAAACATATAAACTGTGGCCCATTGAGCCGGTCAAAGGACTCGGTTGCAAAGTATGGGATAAGAACGGCGTAGAATACCTAGATCTGTACGGTGGCCACGCAGTGATCTCCATCGGACACTGCCACCCTGTATACGTTTCGATGATGACGGAGCAGCTTGGCAAGCTGGGATTCTATTCCAATGCTGTGGAGAATTCTCTGCAGGTGCAGTTTGCCGAGAAACTCGGGAAGGTCAACGGCTACGATGACTATTCTCTGTTCCTGTGTAACAGCGGAGCCGAAGCCAATGAGAATGCCATGAAACTGGCATCTTTCCATACCGGAAGAAGCAAGGTGCTCGCCTGCGGGAAAGCATTCCACGGCCGTACCAGCGGAGCAGTCGCAGCGACTGACAACCCTTCCATTCAGGCCCCGTTCAACAAGACTCCAAACGTGGAGTTCACCCCGCTGAATGATCTGGATGCTCTCAAGAAGCACCTTTCTACCAAAGAATTCGCAGCCTTTATAATAGAAGGTATCCAGGGTGTGGCCGGAATACACGTTCCTGCCCCTGAATATCTCAAGGCCGCAAGAGAAATCTGCAATCAGACCGGCACTGTACTGATTCTGGATGAGATTCAGTCAGGTTACGGCAGAAGCGGCAAGTTCTACGCACATCAGCATGCCGGCATAAAGGCGGATATCGTCTCGATGGCCAAAGGCATAGGCAACGGTTTCCCGATGGGTGCAATCATCATTTCTCCTCAATTCGAGGCTAAATACGGCATGCTCGGAACGACCTTCGGAGGTAACCACCTCGCATGTACCGCAGCTCTGGCAGTCCTCAAAGTGATTGAAGAAGAGAATCTCATAGAGAATGCCGCCAAGGTTGGCGCTTATCTTCTCGACCAGCTGAAAGGTCACAAAGCCATCAAGGAACTTCGCGGAACGGGTCTGATGATAGGTATCGAACTGAAAGACGAATACATCGGGCTGAGAGACAGGCTGCTGTTCGAAAAGCACATCTTCACGGGCGGCGCAGGCAACAACGTCATCCGTCTGCTTTCTCCTCTCTGCCTTACAAAGGATCAGGCAGCTCAGTTTATCACAAGTTTCAATGAATTAACCGCTTAGAGTATGAGACACTTTACTTCCGTACACGATTTTTCATCTATCGGGGATGCCCTGTCAAAAGCAAAATACGTAAAAGAGAATCCATTTGCCGACCATGAGTTGGGCAAAAACAAGACTCTCCTTCTCGTATTCTTCAATTCCAGCCTGAGGACCAGACTGAGTACTCAGAAAGCCGGATTGAATCTTGGAATGAACGTCATAGTCCTGGATATCAACCAGGGTGCATGGAAACTGGAGACAGAACGGGGCGTGGTAATGGACGGCGACAAGAGTGAACATATTCTGGAAGCCATTCCCGTTATGGGAAGTTACTGTGACATCATAGGTGTACGGTCATTTGCCAGATTTGAGAATAAAGCCGACGATTACGGCGAAGTCATTCTCAATCAGTTCATCAAGTATTCGGGAAGACCGGTATTCAGCATGGAAGCGGCTACCGGACACCCTTTGCAGAGTTTTGCGGACTTGATTACAATAGAAGAATACAAGACTAAGGCACGTCCGAAAGTGGTTATGAGCTGGGCTCCGCATCCTAAGGCTCTCCCACAGGCGGTTCCGAATTCATTTGCCGACTGGATGAACTGCACCGACTATGAGTTTGTGATAACTCATCCAAAAGGATATGAACTGGACAGCAAGTTTGTCAGAAATGCCGTTGTAGAATACGACCAGGACAAGGCTCTTGCCGGAGCTGATTTCGTATATGCCAAGAACTGGGCCGCATTCAACGACGAGAATTACGGCAAAGTGCTCAGTAAAGATATGAGCTGGACCATTACCAGCGAGAAGATGGCCCTTACCAATAAGGCTTACTTCATGCACTGCCTGCCAGTCAGGAGGAATATGATAGTTTCCGACGACGTCATCGAGTCCGAAAGAAGCCTTGTAATTCCGGAAGCTGCAAACAGAGTCGTATCTGCGCAGACGGTATTGAAAGAAATTCTGTTAAGTTTGTAATGATGGAAAAAGTCAGCGTCATAAAAATTGGGGGAAACGTCGTCGACAATCCCGAGGCATTGGCTGCCTTTACCAAGAAATTCTGCAATGTGAGCGGGAACAAGATTCTCGTGCACGGCGGTGGCGTGATGGCCAGCAAAATGCTCAAGAGTATGGGCATTGAGCCTAAAATGCTGAATGGCAGACGTATAACTGATGCAGAGGCCCTCAAAGTAGTCACTATGGTATACGCCGGATGGATCAACAAAAACATTGTAGCCGATCTTCAGAAAAACGGTTGCAATGCCGTCGGACTTTCCGGAGCTGACGCAAACTCCATCCCCGCCACCCTGAGGCCAAAGGAGCCTGTGGATTACGGGTTCGTGGGAGACGTTGACACTTCCAAGATTAACGTGGTCTCTATTCAGAAACTGGTTGCTTCAGGCTTCTGCCCCGTATTCTGCTCGATAACCCACGACGGGAAGGGTCAGTTGCTCAATACGAACGCCGACACCGTGGCCTCTTCCATAGCAATAGCTCTGGCATCAAAATTCTCGGTAAAACTGATATTCTGCTTCGAGAAAGACGGGGTGTTGAAAGATGTCAATGACGATTCTTCGCTGATCGAAGATATCGATGAAGAATTGTTCGAGAATCTGAAAAAAGAAGGTGTCATTGACGGCGGAATGCTTCCGAAACTGGAAAACGCCTTCAACGCAATAGACAAAGGAGTAAGCGAAGTTATTATCACAAACGCCCTTAACATAGATAATGAAAGACATACCTCAATACATAAATGACGCGTATGACCTTCTCAAAAAGATGGTCTCCATCCCTTCTGTATCCTTTGAGGAGAAAGAAGTATCGGATATGCTGTGCAATTATCTGGAGAAAAAAGGAATAACCGTCCAAAGAGAGGGGAATAATCTGATTGCCACGGTCAATGAAGGAGCAAGAGAGCATACCTTGCTGCTCAATTCCCACATCGACACCGTTCCTGCCGCAGAGGGATATACTTTTGATCCTATTAATCCTCCTCAGGACGAGGAGATTATTTACGGTCTTGGCAGCAACGACGCCGGCGCAAGTGTCGTTTCCATGATTGAGACTTTTCTCTATTTTGCCGGTAATCCGGAGAAGTGTCCTGTCGGCCTTTGTCTTGCACTCAGTACTCAGGAAGAGAGGATGGGTGACGGAGGAATGATCTCAATAGCACCGTTGCTTGCGCAAAAGGCCGATTATGCCATAATCGGAGAGCCGACTGACATGAAGGCGGCTATAGCTGAACGCGGATTGCTGGTTATAGACGCTTATGCTTCCGGGGTAAGTGCCCACGTAGCTCATTCTCACTTGGGAGACAATGCTCTGCTGAAGGCAGTAAAGGATATCACTACGCTTCAGAACTTCAGGTTTGAGAAAGAATCGCCGCTGATGGGGCCGACCACGTTGAACGTGACCCAGATTGACGGCGGCACTGCGCACAACATCATCCCTGACAAGTGCCACTTCGTCATCGATATCCGGCCGACAGACAAATACACGAATGAAGAGATACTGTCTCTGCTCCAGAAAGAAGTCAGCAGCACTTTGAAGCCGAGGAATCTCAAGAACAAGACCTCAGCCACTCCTGCCAGACACATTCTCTCGGAGACTGCGGAGAAACTCGGAGCACCTCTCGTGGTATCCCAGACCACTTCGGACTGGATGAGAATCAACATTCCGGCTATCAAGATGGGGCCGGGATCTACGAACCGTTCTCACAAAGCCGATGAATTCGTTTACAAGAAAGAGATTGCCTCCGCCATCGAATTTTATATTAACTTTATCGAAAATCTAAAATAGCATAATAATGCAGACACTCTGGAACAAAGGCGTTGCCGCCACTGACATAGTAGAGAAATTCACAGTCGGAAATGACCGCGAACTGGACACAGTTCTTGCAAAATACGACGTTCTCGGGTCCAAGGCGCACGTGGCAATGTTATGTAAAATCGGACTTCTCACAGAATCTGAGAAAAAACAGCTTCTTGCAGGACTGGATGACATCCTTTCAGAGATAGAGAGCGGCACTTTCCGTCTTACTCAAGAGGCTGAAGACATTCATTCTCAGGTAGAACTGACCCTGACCGAGCGTTTGGGAGAACTGGGTAAGAAAATCCACTCCGGAAGAAGCCGCAACGACCAGGTGTTGGTAGATATCAAGCTGTTCCTCAGAGATGAAGTATTCTCAGTAAAAGAGGAGGTCCTTTCTCTCTTTGCCAAGTTCCAGCAATTGAGTGAAGAATACAAAGAGTATCTTCTGCCGGGCTACACCCATTTCCAGGTTGCGATGCCATCGTCCTTCGGCCTCTGGTTCGGCGCTTATGCCGAGACTCTTGTGGACGATATGCATACGCTGGCAGGAGCGTTCAAGGTTATAAATCAGAATCCTCTGGGCTCTGCAGCAGGGTATGGAAACTCCTTCCCTCTTGACAGGAAGATGACCACGGAGCTTCTCGGGTTCGAGACTCTGAATTACAATTCCATAGCAGCCCAGCTGAGTCGCGGGAAGTCAGAAAAGGCGTTTGCCGGCGCTATCGCCTCCCTGGCATCCACCCTCAACAAATTCGCTTCCGACTGCTGTCTGTATATGTGCACGAACTTCCGGTTCATCTCCTTCCCGGATGAGTTGACGACCGGGAGCAGCATCATGCCTCACAAGAAGAATCCGGACGTCTGGGAGATAATGCGCGGTAAGACAAACAGGCTCCAAAGCGTTCAGAATGAGATAGCTCTTCTGTGCACGAATGAGCCTCACGGCTACCACAGAGATCTCCAGCTGCTCAAGGACATTCTCTTCCCGGCCATCGAAACCCTTCACCAATGCCTGCAGATGACCCTGTATATGCTCGAACATATCATTGTGAACAAAGATATTCTCAAAGAGAACAGTCTGTACGCCCCGATGTTCAGCGTGGAGGTTGTCAATAATAAAGTTGTGTCAGGAGAAGCGTTCAGGACTGCATACAAAGAGGTCGGGCTGGCCGTAAAAGAGGGAAAATTCCACTACGACATACCTTCTGAAGTGAGCGGATTGCATCACACTCACGAAGGAAGCATCGGAAACCTTTGCAATAAGGAAATCAGCGAGAAAATGAAGAAAGCTGCTCTCCCGATTTGTCATACCAAATAGTCTGAAGCAGAGAACAATCCGTACTTGGTACAACTTTGATGGCGCAATGATACTTGCGGCACCATCTGCGTCTTATACTTGAGAAGCCTTTAGTCAGGTATGCGTGAATGATTGGGTTCGTCTTGAGGATGAAACTCTTGATATTCTGCTCTTTAAGATAGAACACCAGCTCTCTCTGCAAAGATTCTTCAATCAAAAGCGATGAAGCTATTCTGCCGGTGCCTTTGCAGGTCGGGCACACTTCCGTA
>JAFSTD010000079.1 GCA_017450655.1 Bacteroidales bacterium
CCTTTGGTCTCGTATATGACATAGTCTATACCAGTCCCCTCAATCTGCTTCTGCAAATCGGGAACGATATGCGACTTGTCCTGTCTGCCGTTGACGACGAATATGTAACGCATCCGGATTAAGCCTTGCCGTTTGAACCGAGAACGTAAACTACTTTATGTTTGTAAAGTTCTTTGAGTTTGTCACGTGCAGGGCCCAGATATTTACGAGGGTCAAATTCTTCCGGTTTCTCGACGAAGACCTTGCGGATTGCCGCTGTCATAGCCAGACGGCCGTCGCTGTCGATGTTGATCTCGCAGACAGCGCTCTTGGAAGCTTCGCGAAGCTGCTCCTCAGGAATACCGATAGAATCCTTCAAAGCTCCGCCGTATTTGTTGATTTCAGCTACGATGTCCTGTGGAACGCTTGATGATCCGTGAAGAACGATAGGGAAACCAGGGATTCTCTTCTCTATTTCGTGGAGAATGTCGAGGCGAATTTCAGGTTTTTGACCTGGTTTGAACTTGTATGCTCCGTGTGAAGTACCGATTGAGATAGCCAGGCTGTCTACACCTGTCTTCTTGACGAAATCCTCAACTTCTTCAGGACGGGTGTAAGTGTGTGTCTCAGCGCTTACTTCATCCTCTACGCCGGCCAGAACGCCGAGCTCACCCTCTACTGTAACATCGTGCTGATGAGCAAACTCCACAACCTTCTTGGTCAATGCAACGTTCTCATCATAAGGAAGATGGCTACCGTCGATCATTACTGAAGAAAATCCGTACTCAATGCAGGATTTGCAAAGCTCGAAGCTGTCGCCGTGATCAAGATGAAGAACGATTGGAATGTTGCAACCCAACTCTTTAGCATACTCCACAGCTCCCTGTGCCATATATCTGAGAAGTGTCTGGTTGGCATATTTGCGCGCACCGCTTGACACTTGAAGTATAACAGGAGATTTCTCTTCTACGCATGCCTGGATAATGGCTTGCATCTGTTCCATATTGTTGAAATTGAATGCAGGGACAGCATAGCCGCCTGCAACTGCCTTCTTGAACAATTCTCTTGAATTAACAAGGCCTAATGATTTGTAAGATACCATATTGTTTAGTCGATTTAATAATTCAAAATGAGCTACAAATATAATAAAAGTCAGTGATAAAATTCATTAACTTTGCAATGAACAAAGTGAAGAATAGATGGAAACTCAAAAGGCTACCGAGAGATTGGCCGGATATATCATAAAGCTCGGCATCCTCGCCATAGTTGCAGGTCTTTGCTGGTACTTTCGCAGCGTGCTGGTTTACATAATAGTCGCTTTCGTAGTTTCACTTATCGGACAGCCGGTAATGAGACTTCTGAAGAAAGTGCAGATCAAAGGCAAATCGGCCCCCAACTGGCTTCTGGCCATTATCACCCTCCTTCTTATAATCAGCTGTATGCTGTTTGTCGTCACTCAGATTGTCCCTGTCATATCGGGAATCATCAGAGATGCTTCAGTCAGTACCAACTATATGCCTGACGGCAACGTTCTGGAAGATATTCAGGCTTGGATTGCGACAAATCTCCCTTGGCTGAGCAACAACCTGGACGTTTCCGACGTTCTGTTCGGTCACATGAAAGACTGGGTCAACGGGGCCAATGTCTCCAGTGTAATCGGCTCTCTGGCATCAACCGTGGCCGGCATTGCG
>JAFSTD010000080.1 GCA_017450655.1 Bacteroidales bacterium
CAGCAGGCTCATTTCCTTCCATGACCGCTACGCATGAATTCGTAGTACCGAGGTCAATTCCAATAATTTTTCCCATAGTATATTTTTCCTTTTTATTTATTTCAAACTTTCGCATTCTCTATTATCTAAGATTGTGCCAACACAAAAAAACTGACATTGTGGCAGTATTGTTATTCTCATGCATTTTTCGTAAATTTGAGAGTTATTGTTTGCCGTTATGTACTATAGGAAGCTTGAAGATGCGGAATTTGCTGATTTACAGGCAAGAATCCTATATGAAGACAATCATTTGATGGTCTTTGACAAGCGTGTCGGGGAGATAGTTCAGGGAGACAAGACCGAAGATGAGCCCCTGAGCGAGACATTGAAGGCATTCATAGCACAGCGTAATGACAAACCGGGGCAAGTATTTATAGGTGTTCCCCACCGTCTTGACAGGCCTGTCAGCGGAGTTACGGTATTTGCCAAGACAAGCAAATGCCTTGAGAGAATGAACGAGGCGTTCCGCAACGGGGACGTACACAAGACCTACTGGGCGCTCACCTGCGCTGCGCCGGTGCCTGCGGAGGGAGAATTGACGCACTACCTCATCCGCAACGAGAAGCAGAATAAGTCATACGCCTATGATGCGCCGCACAAAGATGCCAAGGAAGCGAAACTGCGTTACAGACTTCTGAGGAGCTTTGACAGATACCATCTGGTGGAGGTGGAGCTGCTGACAGGAAGACATCACCAGATCAGATGCCAGCTGGCCGCGATCGGATGTGTGATCAAAGGCGATTTGAAATACGGAGCCGCCCGCTCCAACAAGGACGGAGGAATCAATCTGCACGCAAGGCAGATCAGTTTTGTCCATCCGACAAGAAAAGAAGAAATAACAGTTGTTGCGCCGGTAAACTGGCCGCCGCTTATTGTGGAATAACACTTTAAAAAACCTATAACTAATCTATGAAAAAACTATTTACATTCTCAATTGCATTGTTCGCTTGTTTACAAGTGACTTTTGCGCAGGTTAATGACCCTGTCGTAAAGAAGATTCTCGATGAATGTACAAACAACAACCAGGTTATGACCTGGGAGGATCAGCTGACCAACAGAATCGGTGGCAGAATCATCGGTTCGGCAGCATACGAGACAGCTTGCGACTGGGCAGAATATTTATTCAAGAGCTGGGGACTCAAGACATACCGCGAGGAAGTCGGCGAAGTTCCGGTAGGATTTGAGAGAGGCCCTTGGTTCGGCCGCATGATTGGTGGAAGCAATTCTACCCTGCATTTCGCAACTCCTTCTTACACAGCCGGTACAGTAGGCGTTCAAAGAGGACACGTCGTTAAGGAGCCTACTTCTATGGCAGAATTTGAAAAGATCAAAGGCACCCTGAAAGGCGCTTGGGTTCTTATCAACGGTACCAACGACGGATGGCCAATCGACTACAGCGAGAACGGTGACAAAGCCCGCAAAGCTGACATGGCATACAATGACAGCATCAGCGTAGTAAACCGTGGCATCCAATCTAAGAACAGAGAGATTCAGACTCAGAAAGACAACCTGGCAAAACAGATTGCAGCTGAAAAGAATGCATCTAAGAAAGCAAAACTCCAGGCACAGTACGATGCCCTCAAGACACAGGACCTTCTCCCTCTCCGCAGGACTCCTGCTATGTTCTACAAAGAAATGAAGGCAGCCGGTATTCTCGGTATCATCCAATCGGCTCCCGTTCCAATCAAAGCCCTTTATGACAGAAAGAATATCATGTCAATGACTTGGGAGACTCTTCCTGACCTTCCTGACATCAAACTGGATGCAGATCAATACAACGAAATTCTCCATATCGTGGAGCGCGGCGAGAGAATCGAACTCGAATTCGATATCCGCAACCACTTCCGCCTCGGCCCTATCAAATACCACAACGTATTTGCAGAAATCCCTGGCACAGAGTATCCTGACGAGTACGTTATCGTAGGTGGTCACCTTGACAGCTACGATTCAGCTACCGGCGGCGTTGACTGCGCAGTTGGTACGACAGTAGCTATGGAGGTTGGCCGTGTCCTCGCATTGGCAGGGGCAAAACCTAAGAGAACCATCATTCTCGCATTGTGGGCAGCCGAAGAGTTCGGTCTCTGGGGTTCAAAACACTATGTAGAGAATCATATGGATATGATGCCTAAGATCTCCAACTACTTCAACCGCGACG
>JAFSTD010000081.1 GCA_017450655.1 Bacteroidales bacterium
GTCATTCTTCTTCATCCCGGTCAGCCTAATCGCTTTCATAGTTATCAGAGAAGCGATAATCGGACTGTTCATCTGGCTCAGAGGAAACGGTGAAATGTGGAGAATGGTAAGGTCGAATGCAAAGGCTTCGATTATAGTCGCCTCAATTTTGCTTTTACCCGTCATAATTCTCTATTATTTTCTGACACCGGAAATTTCTTTCTTGATGAAGTGGTACATTTTTGCTATATTCTGTACCGGTTGCATAGTCTACATAATAAAATCTGTCAAAATTTTATACACTTCAGGTTGCTCAATATTTTTTTTGTTTTTGTACCTTTGCGCCCTCGAATTCTTACCAATAGGATTATTTATTAGCGCATTTGTGAAACTATGAGTGTTTTAGACGGAAAGAAGTTGCTTATTGCTCAACCGGCGCCTCAGAATGGTTCTCCATATCACGAACTGGAAAGCAAGTATAAATTAAAGATAGATTTCAATCCTTTCTTCAAGGTAGTTCCCGTTTTACTAAATGAATTCAGAGAGCAAAGAGTCAGCTTCAATGACTATACTGCCATCGTTTTCTCTTCACGCACGGCAATTGACGCCTTTTTCCACATAGCCGAGCAGACAAGAACGGTTATTCCCGACACAATGAAATATTTCTGTCAAAGCGAGGCGATAGCTCTCTACCTTCAGAAGTACATTATATACAGAAAGAGAAAAATATTCTTCGGTACCGGCACCTTCGCTTCATTGCTGTCGATCATTACCGGCAAACACAAGAACGAGAAGCTGTTGATTGTATGTACGGACGCCCTCAAACCTGAAACCGAAAAAGCTTTCAAAGATGCCAAACTCAATTTCGGAAGCGTTGTTCTGGTTAAAACCGAGAATTGTGACCTGTCAGGACTAGATCTGGACAAATACGGTATGATAGTTTTCTACAGTCCGTCAGACGTTAAGTCACTAATGGATAATTTTCCTAACTTTAACAAAGAAACCATATTGTTTGCTACTTATGGGGCAAGCACTGCCAAAGCTGCAAAGAATGTGAATCTCGCTGTGGAAATAGAGGCTCCTACGCCTGAGTGTCCTTCCATAGCCGGTGCGCTTTCTCACTATTTTGCGAAAAATTAGTTATGAATTTTTCTGGATATCCAAAAAAGATGCGTTTGAGCTCTAAAAAGGATATCGGACAATTGCTTGAACACGGGACCGTATTGTTCAGATACCCTTTTAAGCTGCACCTGTATCCTCTTGCAGCAGGTGAAGGGGTTTCTTTTGTCATATCCGTCCCTAAAAAATCTTTTAAGAAAGCTGTCGACCGTAACAAAATAAAAAGACTTACCCGCGAGGCCGTTAGATTAAATCAATCTATTTTAAGTAACTTTAACGCAAATTTCTTATTCGTTTACATAGGAAAAGGGATAGAGTCTTTTGAAAATGTCAACAAGAGCATTCAAGAGCTTTTTTCAGAGAGCGTCTGCGTGGTGGAAAAAACATCTGAGACCGGTAATTCTATGGCCGTTTCTGATGTTGATTAAGTTCTACAAACTTGCGATTTCTCCCCTTCTGGGAAACAATTGCCGTTTCACCCCGACCTGTTCGCAGTATGCCGTGGAGGCATTGACCAAATACGGTATTTTCAAAGGCGGGTATCTGGCAGTGAGGCGTATTCTGAGATGTCATCCTTTCGGCGGAAGCGGATATGATCCTGTTCCTTAG
Source organism: Bacteroidales bacterium (assembly GCA_017450655.1). Lineage (GTDB taxonomy): Bacteria > Bacteroidota > Bacteroidia > Bacteroidales > UBA932 > Equibacterium. The sequence continues at coordinate 1,708 of JAFSTD010000081.1, forward strand.
CGTTATGAATGTTGCCCAGAAAGTTGATTTTTTACCGCACAGCCCGGGAGTTTACAGATTCCTGAACTCCGAGGGTGAGGTGATTTACGTGGGCAAAGCGAAAGATTTGCGCAAAAGGGTGAGCCAGTATTTCCGTCCTCCGGAGTCCCTGGACCGCAAAACGAGGGTAATGGTGAGTAAAATCGCCGACTTGATGCATACGGTGGTGGAGTCTGAGGAGGATGCTCTGTTGCTGGAGAATAATCTCATCAAGCAAATCCAGCCGAAATACAACATTATGCTCAAGGACGGCAAGACCTATCCATGGATTTGCGTGAAGAATGAGCCGTTTCCGAGGGTATTCTCCACCCGTCGGGTTGTCAAGGACGGAAGCAGATATTACGGCCCCTACAGCAACGTAGGGCATCTGCACGCTCTCCTGAACCTGATAGGCAATCTGTATCAACTCCGTAACTGCAAACTGGCGTTAACCCCCGAAACGATAGCTGCCGGCAAGTACAAAAAGTGTCTTAACGCCCATCTGGGAAAGTGCAACGCCCCTTGTACCGGCGAGGTGACCGAGCAGGAGTATAATTCTCAGATAGATGCAGTGGAGAGATTGCTTAAAGGGGGAGCGGCTGAAATTATCAGAGAATACAAACAACTGATGAAAGAGGCCTCCGCTTCGCTCAACTTTGAGTTGGCTCAAAGCTACAAGGAGAAGGTGGATTTACTGGAGAATCATTATGCGAAATCGCTGATAGTAAACGCTTCAATTCCAGACGTGGACGTATTCTCAATGATTGAGGACAACGGAGATGCTTATTGCAACTTCATAAGGGTGAAGAATGGCTGCATCATCCAGTCCTTCAGCATGGAGCTCAAGACGAAGATAGAGGAGAGTTCCGAGTCCCTTCTGAGTTCGTTCATCGCCGAGATTATTTCAAAATTCGGAGAACTGTCCAAAGAAGTGATAGTCCCTTTCATGCCTGATCAGGAATTTGAGGGGAAGCACCTCTTCGTGCCGATAAAAGGAGACAAAGCGTCGTTGCTGGCGTTGAGCCGAAGCAATGCGGCTGCCCTGAAGGCTGACAAATACAAACAGGAAGAACATCTGCGCCCTGATGAATACGGCAACAGGCTGGTGCTGAACCTCCAGAAAGACCTTGGCATGTCCAAAGAACCTCACCATATCGAGTGTTTCGACAATTCAAATATTCAGGGAACCAATCCTGTGGCATCCTGCGTGGTATTCAGAGAATGCAGACCGAGCAAAAAAGACTACCGTCACTTTAACATCAAGACCGTTGTTGGAGCCAATGACTATGCCTCAATGAAGGAAGTGGTGAACCGACGTTATTCCAGAATGATGACGGAAGGAGAATCTCTCCCTGAACTCGTAGTGATAGACGGTGGCCGAGGCCAGCTCCATTTTGCATACGAAGCTCTTCAGGAACTGGGTCTGACCGATGAGATTTTCATCGTAGGCATTGCAAAGAGACTCGAAGAAATCATCGTTCCCGGTGATCCTCACCCGCTTTTCCTCGACAAAAACAGTTCTTCCCTGAAGGTTCTGATGCAGATAAGGGATGAAGCGCACCGTTTCGGCATCACTCACCATCGCAACAGGCGCAGCAAAGGACAGATTGTCTCTCAGCTGAGATCAATCCCGGGAGTGGGAGAGGCAACGGAGACAAAACTGCTGAGGCGCTTCAAGAGCGTCGCAAAAATCAAGAAAGCTTCAGTCGAGGAGCTTGCCGAGGTGGTGGGACAGAAACTGGCTACTGAAATATCAGCATATTTCCGTCAAAACGCCTGAATATTCTCTCTATTGGGGCGTCCTTGTCAAGCACCACGAAATTCTTCCCAAGAAGATAGAGTGAAGGGATAGCCCTCAGATAATAGAGGCTCTCGAATTCGTTGGTTTCATCCCAACCGTTGATCCATTTGTCAGAATACTCCGGAAGAAATTCTTTCCACGCCTGATAGTCGTCATCGGGATAAATGTTTACGATGGACAGAGTTCCTTTGTCCAGCATCTGCTGTATCATAACGGTTTTCTCCAGTTCGTCGGTGATCTCCTTGCAGTTGGGACATCCCGGATTGCTCAGAAAGAGAATGATATAGTCACTCTTCACATCGTAAAGATGCATTTTCTTACCGTTCCCCAGAGTGAAAGGGAAATCCGCCGCCGGAGTCCCGATCCGGTTCTTGCTTAAAAACGGGATCAGACCGGATGCCACCGTCTTTTCGTCTGCAGGAGCAACAGAAGACTGCATGACCGCTTGCAGCCAGTTTAGATAAATCTCTTCGCTCCTGTACGGAGAATTGGGATTGTTGAAATATTTATCCTGCATCTGGGAAAAACTCTGCCAGAACGGAGTCCTCCTGTCCCTCAGCTGGGCTTTTTCCGCCAGCGTGGCCAGCTTTTGCTGCGAAGCTTCTGCGTCGGTGACGGAAATTGCATTCAAAAAAGTGCTGTATTCTGCAAAGGCCTTCTCGAAATCTTCCTTCGTTATACCGGCAATCAGGGTTGATGTGTCGGCCGGATATTCTCTTCCCTCTTTCAGGAAGTTGTCCCAATAGTGCTTAGCTATATAAGCCATCGCCTGGTCCTGGTTGTTGATCATTGTAGGCACGTCCGGCCTTTTAAACTTCTGTGGTTCGGGTGAGGAGTTCCCTGAAGAGCAGGAACAGCATAACAGTACAGTCAGTATCAGCAGAAGAGTAATCATAGCATCACATTTTATTCAGTTTATTCTCGATGGCCTGTATAACAGTCTCATCCTTAATCTGTTCGATAATGTCGGAGAGGAAAGCCATCTGTTGCATCTTAATTGCCTCGGCAAGAGAAATTCCGCGGCTTCTCAGATAGAACAGCTCGTCTTTGTCGAGACGGCCTACGGTAGCTCCGTGACTGCATATCACGTCGTCAGCATATATTTCAAGTTGAGGTTTTGTAGTAATGCGGGCATTGTCGTTGAGGAGCAGAGTGTGATTCTCCTGGTACGCTTCAGTCTTTTGAGAATCGTAATCCACTTTTATAAGTCCGGAGAAATCTGCCGAAGCGGTATCTCCCAAGATCCCCTTGAAAAGCTGTCGAGAATGCGATTCGGGATCCTGATGCTCAACTACTATGTCAAAAGAGATCTTTTCCTCCTTGTTCCCGATGTAGAGGCCGTATACGGTACAGTCACATCTTTTGCCGAGCTTGATTCGAATCCGGTTGTACACTTCGCCGCCAAGAGAGACGAAGACAAGTTTTAACTCGCCGTCCTCAGGTACGTCGTAGTTGAATTCGATTTTTCCGCTGCGGGAATTCTGGAATATTACCTCTTCCTTATGATATAAGCCAGTCATAGCCTCTCTTTTCAATCTCCAGAGCCAGTTCTTTGCCTGCAGTCTTGACGATTCTGCCGTCATAAAGCACGTGAATGAAGTCCGGGACAATATAATCGAGCAATCTTTGGTAGTGAGTTATCACAATTGTAGCATTCTGCGGAGTTTTGAGGCGGGTGACGCCTGTTCCTACAATTCTCAGCGCATCCACGTCAAGGCCCGAATCGGTCTCGTCGAGAATGGCCAGAGTCGGCTCCAGCATCGCCATCTGGAAGATTTCATTGCGTTTTTTCTCACCTCCCGAGAATCCTACGTTCACTCCTCTGCTTGAAAAACTGCTGTCCATCTCCACGAAAGCCATTTTCTCCTTCATAACTTTAAGAAATTCCGATGCAGACAAAGGCTCAAGTCCTCTCTGTTTTCGGTGCTCATTGAGAGCGGCTTTCATAAAATTGACGTTGCTCACGCCCGGGATCTCGACAGGATATTGAAATCCCAGGAAAACGCCCTTCCATGAGCGTTCTTCAGGGGTCATTTCCAGCAGATTCTCTCCGTTGAAGAGGACCGTGCCACTCTCCACTTTATAATTGTCCCTGCCGGTAAGAACTGCGGCGAGGGTACTTTTCCCTGAGCCGTTAGGTCCCATTATTGCGTGTACTTCTCCGGTCTTGACAGACAGATTAATCCCCTTTAGAATCTGCTTGCCATCCACGGATGCGTGTAAATCTTTTATAGTAAGCATATTGCAAATATTGTTCATTAACCGATGCTCCCCTCCAGAGAGACCGACAAAAGCCTCGTAGCCTCGACTGCAAACTCCATCGGGAGCTTGTTCAAGACCTCTTTGGCATATCCGTTTATAATCAAACCTACCGCTTCTTCCTCGCTGATACCCCTCTGTCTGCAGTAGAATAATTGATCTTCACTTATTTTAGAAGTCGTGGCTTCGTGTTCTATGATAGCTCCGCTGTTCTGACTCTCTATCACCGGGAAAGTATGCGCTCCGCATTTATCGCCTATCAGCAGAGAATCGCACTGAGAGTGGTTTCTCACGCCGCTCGCTGCCGGAAGCACCTTGACCATTCCTCTGTAGCTGTTCTGGCTTCTGCCGGCAGAAATTCCTTTGCTGACTATCCGGCTGGAGGTATTCTTGCCGATATGAATCATCTTGGTGCCGGTATCAGCCTGTTGGAAATTGTTCGTAACTGCCACGGAATAGAATTCTGATGAAGAATTGTCTCCCTGAAGGATGGTGCTTGGATATTTCCACGTGATGGCGGATCCGGTTTCTACCTGAGTCCACGAGAGTTTGCTGTTCTCTCCTTTGCAAATCCCGCGCTTGGTTACGAAGTTGTAGATACCTCCCTTGCCCTCGGCATTGCCCGGATACCAATTCTGTACGGTAGAATACTTAACCTCGGCATCCTTCATCACCACTATTTCCACTACGGCTGCGTGCAGTTGATTCTCGTCACGCATCGGGGCGGTGCAACCTTCCAGGTAACTGACGTAAGACCCTTCGTCAGCCACGATCAGCGTCCTTTCAAACTGTCCGGTCCCCCTGGCGTTGATTCTGAAATAGCTTGAGAGGTCCATCGGGCAGCGCACTCCCTTCGGGATGTAGCAGAAACTGCCGTCGCTGAATACTGCTGAATTGAGCGCGGAGAAGTAATTGTCTCCGACTGGGACGACGGAAGCAAGGTACTTCCTGACCAGATCGGGATAATTGTTTACGGCTTCGGAGAATGAACAGAAGATAATCCCTTTCTCCGCCAGCGTCTCCTTGAAGGTGGTTTTCACCGATACGGAATCGAATACGGCATCCACGGCCATCCCCGCAAGGGCCTTTCTTTCATCCAGAGGGATACCCAGTTTGTCAAAAGTTTTCTCCAGTGCGGGGTCAATTTCTCCCTCAGCGGATCTTTTCTTAGGCGCCGCGAAGTAGATAATGTCCTGATAATCGATTTCCGGAATGGTCAGATGCCCCCAGTCAGGCATTTTCATCGACTCCCATCTGTGGAAAGCCTTCAGACGGAAGTCCAGAAGCCACTTAGGCTCCCCTTTTTTGGCAGAAATCTCCCGGATGATTTCGTCGTTCAGACCTTTGCGAATAAAAACCTGTTCAAGGTCCGTTACAAAACCTTGTCCGTATTCACTGTTGGTGATCTCCTTAATTATGTCCGGTTTTTTTGCCATTGAAAAGCAAAGTTACGGTTTTATACCTAATTTTGTAAGACAGAGAATTAATTATGAGCGAAAATACCAAAAAAGAGAAGCGCACCTCATTTTCCGAGATAGGTGTCAACGCGGCTTTGGTCGGTTTGTTTGACGGAACCGGCTTCGTCAATAGCGATACACTTCAAAAAGAGAACGTCGTCACTTCACACAAGGTGATGATGGAAGGGGTCGATTTTGACCTTGTATACAACCCTTTAAAACATCTTGGATACAAGGCTGTCCTGAATGCGGTAGGAGATATTTATGCCTCATTCTGCATACCGACGGCCATTTCAGCGGTTGTCGGACTCTCTTCACGCTTCAGCTACGAAGATATGCAGGAGCTGTGGACCGGAGTAGTGGCAGGGGCGAAGGAGCATCACGTTTCAACCCTTCATCTGGAATTGAACCCTTCCGTCAACGGTCTCTATATCAGCCTTACCGCTGTCGGAGAGCAGAAGAAAAAAGTGCTTTCCACCAGACCGGAGCCTAAGAGCAAGGACCTGATATGTCTCGGAGGCAACGTGGGTGCAGCATATCTGGGCCAGCACGTGCTCGAAAGAGAAAAGGTCGCTTTCATGAGTGCTCCCGAAGGGGTGGCTCAGCCGGATTTGAGCGATTACAAATACATTCTGTCGCAGTATCTGAGTCCAGAATTGCCTTCAAATACCATAGACCGTTTCTTGGAATGCGGCATCATCCCTTCCTGCGGAGACTTCGTTACAAAAGGCCTTGCCGCTTCCGTCAGAAAAATTGCTCAGAAGACCGGATTCGGAGCAAAAATCTACGTAGACAAGATTCCAATCGCCAGCCAGACTTTCCAAATGGCCGAGGAGATCAATATGGATCCAATAACTTGCGCTTTGAACGGCGGCGACGATTACAGATTGCTCTACACCATCCCGCTGGAGAAGTTCGAACTCTTCAAAAAGGAGATTCAGACATTCGACGTAATAGGTCATCTTTGCAAGCAAGAGGTTGGTACTGTGCTTGTTACGCCTGAAGGCGCAGAAATGGAACTAAAATCTTTATAAATGATGCAACGTTTCGGCTACAAATTGCATCTATGTAATAGGTTTAGGTTTTAGTACAATGAAAAGAGGTTTGATTCTTACTGGTCAGCCTCTTTTTTCTTTATCTTTGTCAAAACATTGCGCAATGGCATTGATAAACCGCAATACCCTGTCGACGTTTGACTGGTTTTTGATAGCAGGTGTAATAGCTTCGTCTCTCGGGTATTCATTTCTCACCTCATCATTTGACACTCTTGGAATAATCGCTTCCATCACCGGAGTGGTCTGCGTGGTGCTTTGCGCCAAGGGAAACATTCTCAATTATGCATTCGGTCTGGTAAACGTCACGATTTATGCCTGGATCTCTTTCAAAGCCCAGCTTTACGGAGACGCTGCCCTGAATGCGCTCTACTATTTCCCGATGAACATAATCGGCTGGTTGAGCTGGAACAACCGGAGGCAGATTGCGGATGAGACGAAAGTTAAAGCGCGCAGGATGACTCCGGGCCAGAGAGTCCTTCTGACCGGCGTCTGCGTGGTGACTGTGGCTGTCTGCGGTATCATTCTCTCCAAGGTGGGAGATCCTCAGCCATACAAGGATTCTGCCACCACGATGCTGTCAATCATTGCTATGTTCTTGATGGTCAGAGCATTCATGGAGCAGTGGGCTCTATGGATCCTAACCAACGTAATCAGCGTGGCGATGTGGATTATCCTGACGGTACGCGGAGATTCTCACGCAGTAATGATGGTGATCATGTACGTTTTTTACACCATAAATTCAATAAATGGACTTGTCCAGTGGAAAAAACTCGCTGCAAATGACGTCGAATGATTATATGAAAGAGGCGCTGAAAGAGGCGCACAAAGCATTGGAGGAGGGTGAAGTGCCTGTCGGAGCGGTAATCGTTTCGGAGAATAAGATTATAGCCCGCGCGCACAATCTTACCGAAACCCTCACTGACACAACCGCACACGCGGAAATGCAGGCCATCACGGTCGCCACGGAGCATCTTGGTGGAAAGTATCTGAATGGCTGCACGATATACGTTACCGTAGAGCCTTGCCCTATGTGCGCGGCAGCCCTGGCTTGGGCGCAGGTCGGGAAGCTGGTTTACGGGGCTAAAGATCCCAAAAGAGGGTACTCTCTTTACACCCCTTCTCTGCTCCATCCGAAGACCGAAATTGAGGGCGGAGTCCTTGAGGATGAGTGCGCTGAGCTGATGGTAAATTTTTTTAAATCTAAGAGATAATTACAAATTCTTTGTATATTTGCAATCCTGTTCATTAGCAGGTGCCATTGAGATA
>JAFSTD010000082.1 GCA_017450655.1 Bacteroidales bacterium
CCTATTCTCACACCTGCCATTGAACGGGATTTTGAGTAAGTCTGGACAACAAGCAGATTCTCGTACTTCTCGGTACTTGCATTATATCCGAAATCACCTTTACCCTCTTTAATCTTCTGAACGACTACGCTGCCTTCGACACCGGCATTTTCCACGATTGTACGAAGAGGCTCCTCGATAGCGCGAGCGATGATGTTGATACCTGTCTGCTCGTCTTCGTTTGCACCTTTAAGGCCTTTCAAAGCAGATATTGCACGGATGTACGCTACACCGCCACCGGCTACGATACCTTCTTCGACAGCCGCTCTGGTTGCGCTCAATGCATCTTCCACGCGGTCTTTCTTCTCTTTCATCTCAACTTCGCTTGCTGCTCCAACGTAGAGAACTGCAACTCCGCCTGCGAGTTTACCAAGACGCTCCTGGAGTTTCTCACGGTCATAGTCTGAAGTTGTGGTTTCTATCTGTTTGCGGATTTGGGCTGCACGGTCAGAAATCTGAGCCTTGTCGCCGGCACCGTTTACAATGGTTGTGCTCTCTTTGTCGATAACGACTTTCTCAGCTTTACCAAGCATATCCACGGTAGCATTCTCAAGAGTTACGCCGCGCTCCTCGCTGATTACCGAGCCGCCTGTCAAAATGGCAATGTCCTGCAGCATCTCTTTACGACGGTCTCCAAAGCCCGGAGCCTTGACTGCAGCTACCTTGATGGTACCACGCAGTTTGTTGACTACAAGTGTCGTCAAAGCCTCGCCGTCAACGTCCTCGGCAATAATCAAAAGGGCTTTTCCTTCACGTGCAATAGGTTCAAGGATCGGCATCAGGTCTTTCATAGAAGAGATCTTCTTGTCGGTGATAAGAATAGCCGGATCTTCGAGGACAGCTTCCATCTTGTCACCGTTTGTCATGAAGTATGCTGAAATGTAACCGCGGTCAAACTGCATACCTTCTACAACCTTGACCTCAGTCTCAGTACCCTTGGCCTCTTCTACGGTGATGACACCGTCTTTCTTCACTTTTTCCATAGCCTCGGCAATCAATTTACCGATTGTGGCATCGTTGTTGGCTGAAATGGTGCCGACCTGGGCAATCTTTGAATAGTCGTCGCCAACTTCCTGGCTCTGACTCTTGAGGTTTGCAACGATAGCCTCGACAGCTTTGTCGATACCGCGTTTCAAATCCATAGGATTGGCACCGGCAGTCACATTCTTAAGACCTACGTTGATGATGGCCTGGGCCAGTACGGTTGCGGTTGTAGTACCGTCACCCGCCTGATCATTGGTCTTGGAAGCAACTTCCTTGACCATTTGAGCGCCCATATTCTTGAAGCGGTCTTCAAGTTCAATCTCCTTGGCTACGGTTACACCGTCCTTGGTAACTTGAGGAGCTCCGAATTTCTTATCGATAACCACATTGCGGCCTTTTGGACCCAAGGTCACTTTTACTGCATTAGCAAGCTCGTCAGCGCCCTCTTTCATGAGGTTGCGAACATCAATATTGAATTTAATATCTTTTGCCATAATTATTCCTCCCGATTTATTTTAGTACTGCAACCACGTCGCTTTGGTGCATAATCAAATAATCCTTGCCGTCTATTGTAACCTCCGTTCCCGCATACTTGCCGTAAAGAACAGTGTCACCGACTTTAAGCTCCATCGGCTCATCTTTCTTTCCGTTTCCTACTGCCACAACAACTCCTTGTTGAGGTTTCTCTTTTGCTGAATCAGGGATAAACAATCCGCTGGCTGTTTTTGTTTCGGCCTCCTTGGCTTCAACCAAAACTCTGTCAAATAAAGGTTTTATTGTCATTGTTATAGTGATTTAAATAATTATCAAATTCGCTCGGGGAAAGGACAAATTATGTGCCAACGGCCGGAAAGTGACAAAATGGCACTATCGCTTTGCCATCAAGAATCCTATTGCGCTGACTGAAGCAAATACTATCAGCACATCGGTCAGTCTGACTTGCACGGGATAAGCGTTCACGATGAAGTTCCCCGGCATCTTGATCAGACCGAAACGAATCTGTAGATAGCATAGAATCAATCCGACTATTATTCCGGTTATAACGCCCAGTAAAGATATCATCCAACCTTCAAGAGTGAAAATTCTCCCTATCATCCTGCGGTCCGCGCCCATCGATTTGAGAATTTCGATGTCATTCTTCTTCTCTATGACGAGCATATTCATGGAACTGTAGATGTTGCACGAGATAATGAGCATTATGAAAATGAGAATGGCATAGATGGCCAGTTTTTCATATGTAAGCAGCTTATACACCGTCTCATTCTGCTGGAAACGGTTCTTTACGAGAAAATCCTCTCCGAGAATTGATGCGATTCTCTTCTGGTACTGAGGCTTCACAACCCCTTTGGAATTGAGGCATTCGGGTGTCAGTTTCAACTCAACGGCGCTGACTTCGACTGTATATTCCAACAATTCTCTCAAAGCATAAATGGGGACGAACACGTACTGCCGGTCAAAATCATTGTCGAGAGAGATGATCCCGGAAGGGTAGAAATCTGCAGTGTTGAGAGACCCCATCGGGTTTATGATCGAGACTTCACCGGTGCGGGATGGGAAGTACATTTCCACGAAAGAGAGGAACTTGAGGTTTACTCTCAGTTCCGCCGCTATCGAACGGCCCAGCACAATCTGATTCAGTTCCTCTTTCTGAAGCGAGAAATCTCCGTCCACAATGTATTTGTCCAGTCCGTTCAGAATGCCATAGTCGGATTCAACTCCTTTCGCCTTCACGACGATGTTGTTCTCCTCGTACAATAGATAGACATTCTCTTCCAGAATCTCCTGATACGACTCTACATACGCCTCCCCTTTCAAAGGTGCGGTAACTGAAGGGTCGAACGTCTTCCCTTTGGCGGGAGATATCAGCAGATCCGCAGTTTCGGTGTCATAAAACGACCTCAGCAGATTGTCAAACCCGTTGTAAACAGAGAGAATAATCACGAGAGCCGCACATCCGATAGCGATGCCGACCGCAGAAATAATCGAAATGATATTGATTATGTTGTGCGATTTCTTGGCAAACAGGTACCTTTTCGCTATGAAGAATGTGCTGTTCATAGGGCGCCCTACTTCTTGAGCAGTTCGTCTATATGCTCCACATAATCCAGAGAATCATCCACAAAAAAAGCTATTTCAGGAACAATGCGAAGCTGCTTGCCGACCAGACGGCCCAGTTCACCCCTGAGGGCATACTTCTGCTGATCCAAAGTTGCCATCGCGCTGTCACGCTTTTCTGAAGGAAAAACGCTGATGTATATCTTAGCCAATGACAAATCGGGGCTGACTTTCACTCCGCTCACGGTAACCATGGCCCCTGAGAATGCGGCCATTCCGCGGGCTCTGATGATCTCGGCCATGTCCCTTTTAATCTGGGAAGCAACCTTAGCCTGACGGGTGGTTTCGTTCTCCATCTTAGACAAATTTTAGGATGAAATAGTTCTTCTTACCTTTCTGCACGAGAATGTATTTACCGTCGAGAAGCATATCCTTTGTAAGATTCATTGCCACGTCGGTTACTTTCTCCTTGTTGACGCTAAGGCCGGAGGCCTGTATCATTTTACGGCACTCGCCTTTTGAAGGGAATACCTGGGTCTCGACTGCAAGCATGTCTATCACGTTTGTGCCAAGCTTGTCTTTGCCAAGCTCAAACTGAGGAACTCCGTCAAACACTGCGAGGAAAGTCTCCTCATCGAGAGCTTTGAGAGTGTCGGCTGAGGAATTTGTGAAGAGAATGCTGCTGGCAGCGACTGCCTTCTCAAATTCTTCACGGCCGTGAACCATCACGGTAAGCTCCTCTGCAAGTTTCTTTTGCAAAGGACGGAGATGCGGAGCCTCCTCCTGCTCTTTGATGAGAGCGTCTATCTGCTCCTTGTCGAGCATAGTGAATATCTTGATGTATTTTTTCGCGTCTTCGTCGCTCACGTTCAGCCAGAATTGATAGAATGTGTACGGAGAAGTATATCGAGCGTCCAGCCAGACATTTCCTTTCTCGGTTTTGCCGAATTTACCGCCGTCGGCTTTGGTAATGAGAGGACATGTAAGGGCAAATGCCTCACCGCCCAACTTTCTGCGGATCAACTCCGTACCTGTAGTGATATTGCCCCACTGGTCGCTGCCGCCAATCTGCAGTTTGCAGCCGTAGTGTTCGTACAGGAAGAGGAAATCATACCCCTGCAGAAGCTGATATGAGAATTCAGTAAAAGACATACCCTCACGCTCTTCACCATTGAGGCGTTTCTTGACCGAATCCTTGCTCATCATATAGTTGACTGTGATGTGCTTGCCGATGTCTCTTACAAAATCGAGGAAAGAATAATCTTTGGTCCAGTCGTAATTGTTAACCATCAAAGCGGCGTTCGACGCATTGCTGTCGAAATCGAGAAAACGTGACAGTTGCTTCTTTATGCACTCTTGGTTGTGTCTCAAGGTAGCCAGGTCGAGAAGATTTCTCTCCTGTGACTTCATTGAAGGGTCTCCGATCATGCCCGTGGCCCCGCCCAACACTGCAATAGGCTTATGTCCGCAGTTCTGCAGGTGCTTGAGCATCATCACTCCTACCAGGTGACCTATATGGAGGCTATCGGCAGTCGGGTCAATTCCTAAATATGCTGTAACCTGTTCTTTTTGAAACAATTCTTCAGTACCCGGCATTATGTCGTGAATCATGCCGCGCCATTCCAATTCTTTTACAAAATTCTTTTTCATCTCTTTTCTTTCATTATCCTACTACCCAAACCATTACGTGATTATCAAAAACCATGTATTCCAATTCAAATTCCATCTCGGTGCCATCCTTGTGGGTGAAAGTGGCATCCAGCGTACCTTCCTCGTGAGGACGGAATTTTTCAAGCTCTATCTGCTCGGCGAAATCTACTCCGTTCAAAGACATTCTCTTGAAAATAGCCTCTTTCGCGCACCAGTAAATAGCCAGCTGGAGCGTACGCTTGCTGTCTGACAAATCATCCAGCTCATCATCTGAAAGAGCCTTTGCCTCTACCGCTGAGAAATCGCGGTCAAGGCTCTCAATGTCGATACCCAGATCCTCGCTTGGGTGGGTGATTATTGCAATAAAGCGGTTTGAATGGGAAATGCTAATCTCACGGGCAGTATTCTGAAGATACGGCTTGCCGTTGTCGTGGTGACCAAGGTAAACTTTTTCATCGAAAATGGTGTTCAGAAGAGCTCTTACAGCAAGTTTCTCTTTTCTGCGAGCCTCACTTTTGATCATGCTCAGTTCTTCCAATTCATCATTGGGGACTGATGACAGGGCCATAAGTTCATCTTCCGTTTCGGTTATTTCCCAAACGTAAATACAAGCGTCGTTTTCTAGTTCTTTTGAAAGATATAGTGCCATATGGGTATGATAAAGACTAATCGAGCCGTGCGGCGCAATTAATCACAGTTTCTATTGTGGTAGGGACAATACGTTGCGTCAGAGGCCGACAGGACGGCTCTGAAGAACTTACCAACTGACAACTCGGAGGTTCCAACGTATTAAAATTTTAGATTATTGTTGAGATACGAGGATTCGAACCTTGACAGACAGAACAAAAATCTGTAGTGCTACCATTACACC
>JAFSTD010000083.1 GCA_017450655.1 Bacteroidales bacterium
CTTCCAGTTTTTCAAGGAGTTTGTCTATCTCCTCCCTGTCTTCCGGAGAGAGATGTTTCAATTCTCCGTTAGGGAAACGGTCGAACTGAGCGGACAGAATCTCATAGTTGTTTGACTCGAGATATTTCTGGATATCGTTCATCGCGGTGTACTCGCCGTAAATCATGATTACTGCAGGATCGTCATCGTCCTCGCCACCGTCCCTGAAGACTTCCTCTGCGCCGTAATCTATAAGTTCAAGCTCCAGAGAATCGAGATCGATGTCAGGATTGTCCTTGATCTTGAAGACGCTCTTGCGGTCAAACATAAACTCAACGCTGCCTGAAGTACCCAGCGAACCGCCGAATTTGTTGAAATAGCTGCGTACGTTTGCTACGGTTCTGTTTGTATTGTCAGTGGCTGTCTCCACGAGAATTGCGACGCCGTGAGGGCCGTAACCTTCGTATACGACCTCTTTGTAATCGGCCTGGTCCTTGTCAGTCGCCTTCTTGATAGCCCTTTCGATGTTCTCTTTAGGCATATTCTCACTGCGGGCTGTCTGAATGAGGGCGCGCAAACGAGGGTTGCCGGTAACATCCGGACCACCTTGCTTAACGGCAATGGTGATCTCCTTGCCTATCTTGGTAAACGTCTTGGCCATGTGGCCCCAGCGTTTAAACTTTCTCTCTTTTCTGAATTCAAAAGCTCTTCCCATAACGGTTATTTACTGTTTTTAACGCGGTAAATGTATTTGTCGATATCAACTGCCTCCGGAGACTGAGGATATTTCACCTGAATCTGGTCGTAGTAAGCGAGAGCTTTATCGTAAAGACCCAACTCCTCTGAAACAAGACCTGCTTTGAAAAGGTACTGTGCTGAAAGAACGTTGTTGCCATTTACCTTCACGGCCTTGTCATAGCAAGTGATGGCTTTGTTCAAATCGACAAGTCCAACGTAAGCATCGCCGAGGCAGCACTGTGCTCTGCCGGAGATGATATTGTCTTTTCCTTTGTATTTGTTCAGATAATAGATGGCCTCATTGTAATTCTTGAGTTGCAGTTCTGATACGCCGGCTTCAAAATAGACGATTGCGCCAGCTTTCTTACCGTACTCGTCGATTACGTCCAAAAGACCGAGAGCGTTGCCGTCACCGTTGAGGGCTTTCTCGAAATCGCCCTGAGCGAAATACTGTTCTGCAGTGAAAGCCTGCCCCAATGCTTCCTGCTGTTTAGGAGCAGTGACATACTTGTTGAAAAGAAGGCAAGCTGCAACGATCACCAGAATTGCAATGATCACATAGCTTATCTTATTACCGTTTTCTTTCAAATAGGTCTCGATAGAAGAGACTGTTTGACCTACATTCGGTTCATTTTCAGTAGGTTGGAGTTTTTTATTATTTGCCATTATAATTAATATTTATTTTCTATTCAAGAACTTGCAAAATTATAACAAAAACATAAAATACAAAACAATAATTTGTACTTTTGCAACTATGCATCTCGACTCAATAAAGCTCACCAATTTCAAGAATATCGCAAGCGCGGAAGTTTCCTGCTGCGCCAAGATTAATTGCATCACCGGAGAAAACGGCACGGGCAAGACAAGCCTGCTCGACGCAATCCATTACCTGTCGATGACCAAGAGTTATTTCAACTCCAGCGATCTCCACGCATACAGATACGGAGAGACCGTCACAGCCATCACGGGGACCTACATCAAGGATGACGGCACTACCGAGCACATAACGGTATCGTTGAAAAAAGGAGAAGAGAAGCAGGTAAAAAGAGGTCAGAAAGCTTACAGGAAATTCTCCGAGCACATAGGCCTGATCCCTATCGTAATGACCTCGTCTTACGACATTTCCCTTATCAATGATTCGGGAGAAGAGAGGAGAAAATTCCTGAACACGATACTGTCTCAGGTCAGCAGGGACTATCTTCAGAATCTGCAGCATTACAACCAGCTGTTGCTGTACCGCAACAAACTTCTGAAAGAGGAGAACCTCAACGCCGACTTTCTGGAGACGCTCAACGTCAAGATGGCCGGTTTTGCCGGAAAAATCTTTGAGGAACGACGTAAGCTGTGCCTCGAACTGGCAGCCACCGTGCCGGAATTCTATCAGATTATCTCGGGAGGCAGGGAGAGCGTAACTCTCGTATATTCTTCCGATCTGGAGAATTCTGACTTCCAGTCCCTGATGGAGAAGAACCTGGAAAAGGACCGCGTGCTGGGCTTCACGTCGGCCGGAGTCCACAGAGACGACATCAAGTTCATGCTGAACGGTCACTCCATCAGAAACTGCGGCTCCCAGGGACAGCAGAAAACGTTTACTCTTTCATTGAAAC
>JAFSTD010000003.1 GCA_017450655.1 Bacteroidales bacterium
CCATCGTCGAGAGGCAATGGGCTGTCAGGGCCGGTCTGGGCTTTCTGGGGAAGAATCAGTTTCTGATCAGCCCTGAGTTCGGTCTGAGAACTTTTATCGGAGTGATTCTCACCGCAATCCCGTTTGAAAAGATAGATTGCGCGGATCTGAGATTCAAGAAGGCGAAGATGCCTGTTGACTGTGGCTCCTGCGGGAGGTGTATGCTGGCCTGCCCCAATGGAGCTCTCCGTGAAGACGGCTTTCTGGATGCGGGGAAATGCATCAGTTATCACACGATAGAATCCAAAGAGCTGTATGAGAAGAGAGTCTTCGACGGGAAAGGCTATTTTTTTGGATGTGACCGCTGTTTGAACGTCTGTCCCTGGAATGTTCCGGGTCTTGAGGGATGGCCGGAATTTGCGCAGAATAAATGCGAAATAGAGGCACTCTCTAAAGAAGAATGGCTTAACATGTCGCAGGAAGAGTTTGAAAAGAGGTTTAACGACACTCCTCTTGAACGTCCCGGCCTTGAAAAGCTTAAAAATAACATTAACTTTGCTAAATAATGCAGTTCTCGCTCACACATAAGGATACAGGGTCGAATGCCCGTTGCGGCTTGATCACTACCGATCATGGGACGATAGAAACCCCCATTTTCATGCCTGTGGGCACTGTAGGCTCTGTCAAGGGGATTTATCACCGGGATCTCAAGGACGATGTCAAAGCGCAGATTATTCTGGGCAATACATATCATCTCTATCTTCGCCCGGGCCTTGACATTCTCAGAAAAGCGGGAGGACTGCACAGGTTCTGTTCGTGGGACAAACCCATTCTCACCGACAGTGGCGGATTCCAGGTTTTTTCACTGACCCCTATCAGAAAGCTGACGGAAGACGGATGTATGTTCCAGTCCCATATCGACGGCAGTCGTCACATGTTTACTCCGGAGAATAACGTTGATACACAGAGAATTATAGGCGCGGACATTATTATGGCCCTGGATGAATGCTGTCCGGGGGACGCCGATTATGCTTATGCGGAGAAATCTTTGGACCTTACCGAGAAGTGGCTGGATCGCGGAATCAGGCATTTTGACGAGACCGAACCGCTCTACGGGTACAGCCAGACATTCTTCCCGATAGTTCAGGGCTGTGTTTACAGAGATTTGAGAACCAGAGCCGCAGAGAATGTCGCACGGTATAACAGAGACGGTTACGCAATAGGCGGCCTCGCAGTCGGGGAACCTACCGAGAAGATGTACGAGATGCTGGAGCTGGTTCATACCGTTCTTCCTCAGGACAAGCCGAGATATCTGATGGGCGTAGGGACACCTGCAAACATTCTGGAGTCCATTGCCCGCGGCGTGGATATGTTCGACTGCGTTATGCCTACCAGAAACGGCAGAAACGGGATGCTGTTCACCTGGGAAGGGACAATCAACATAAAGAACAAAAAGTGGGAGGACGATTTCAGCCTTATTGACCCGAATGGAACGTCTTTTGTTGACAAGACATACACCAAGGCTTATTTAAGGCACCTAACAATATCCCAGGAAATGTTGGCCGCCCAGATAGCCAGCGAGCACAATGTGGCTTTCTACCTGGATCTGGTGGAGAAGGCGCGTCAGCACATACAGGAAGGGGATTTCGCTTCCTGGAAAGAAGCTGTGGTAAAGAAACTTGATACTAGACTTTGATGAAAGAGAATTCGTTCAGGTTAAAGAAACTTGACTGGTACATTATCAAGAAGTTCATAGGAACGTATCTGTTCTGCTTCCTGGTCATTATCACTGTCGTCATCATCGTGGACATCAGCGAGAAGATAGACAATTTCGTTGATCACAATGTATCTCTCTACGAGATCGTCTTCGATTATTATCTGAACTTTATTCCTCACATAATGAATATGTTCAGTCCTCTGTTCGTATTCATCACAGTGATCTTTTTCACATCCAAACTGGCCGGCAACAGTGAGATTATCGCTATGCTTTCAGGCGGAGTCAGCTTTCACAGGCTGATGGTGCCTTACCTTGTATCGGCCGCTTTCGTGGCGCTTCTTTCCTGGACCCTCGGAATGTACGTCATTCCGCATGCAAACGGAGTCCGTCTCGATTTTGAGCAGAAGTACATAGAGAATACACGTATCTTCAGCGCGGGAAGAAACATCCATTATCAGATATCTCCGACAGATTACGTATATGCGGAGTCGTTCAGCTCGTGGAACAACACCATCTATTCCTTCACCCTTGAATCGATGGAGGATTTCAAGATAAAATCCAAACTCAGCGCCGAAATTGCGAAGTGGGACACTACCTTCAACGGCTGGCAACTGTCGAACTGCGTGATTCGTGATTACGATGAGCACGGGAACAGCACGGTTACCGTAAAATCCTCGATAGACACAATCATTCCACTGACTCTCGAGGACTTTTACAGACGTCGCAGCGTAGTGGAGACTCTGAACAACAAAGATCTGAAAGCGCTGATGAAGCTTCAGAGGAGTCGTGGTGACAAACTTGTAAAATACGGTATGATGGAGAGAAACAAGCGCTACTCTATGCCTTTCTCCGCATTCATTCTGACAATAATGGGAGTTTCACTCTCATCCAAAAAGAGGAGAGGAGGCCTCGGACTCAACATAGGCATCGGCCTTGCCCTGAGTTTCTCATACATTCTGTTCATGAGGTTCAGTGAGATGTTCGTTCATACGGACACCCTGTCTCCTTTCGCGGCTATCTGGCTTCCTAACATGATATTCGCGATAGTGGCGGTATTCCTCTACCGTCTTGCTCCGAAATAGAATATTACAATATCATCATATGAAGAACATTAAACTTAAACTCATCTTGATGAACTTCCTGGAGTTTGCTGTCTGGGGAGCTTATCTTACAAGTCAGGGGCGTTACCTTGCAGGGGTCGGCCTGGCTCACCATATCGGTTGGTTTTTCTCGGTTCAGGGCATCGTGTCAATCTTCATGCCTGCCTTGATAGGTATTCTGGCCGATAAATGGCTCCCTGCTCAGAAGATGCTGGGTCTTTGCCATGCTGTCGCCGGTATAGCAATGCTTGCTACAGGATGGTATGGTCTGACTGCCGGCGACAATGTCCAATTCTCCGTTCTGTTCTCATTGTACACGGTAAGCATCGCATTCTTTATGCCTACCATTGCGCTCTCTTACTCGGTGGCTTATACGTTGCTGGAGAAGGCGGGTTACGATACCGTGAAAGATTTCCCACCGATCCGCGTTTTCGGTACCGTGGGATTTATCTGCTCAATGTGGGCGGTCGATCTGCTGGGCTTCCAGGGCTCTGCAATGCAGTACGTCATCTCCGGAGGACTCGGTCTCGTTTTGGCATGTTACGCATTTTCAATGCCTGACTGCAGGGTGGATAAGCCTGTCGAGGAGAAACCGTCTCTCATCGAGTCCATGGGTCTCAAGGCTTTCACGCTGTTCAAGGACAGCAGAATGGCGGTATTCTTCATTTTCGCATTCTTGCTGGGTGCGGCTCTTCAGATTTCAAACGGCTTTGCGAATACTTTCATCGGTGATTTCGGTGGCATCGACATCTATGCCGATACCTTCGGAGTGAAGCATTCAAACATGCTTATTTCTCTGTCGCAAGTATCCGAGACTTTGTGTATTCTCATGATTCCGTTCTTCCTTCGCACATGGGGAATCAAGAAAGTTATGCTCACCGCGATGATAGCGTGGTGCCTTAGATTCGGTTTCTTCGCTGTCGGCAATCCGGGAAGCGGAGTGTGGCTGTTCGTCCTCTCAATGATAGTTTACGGAGTCGCATTTGATTTCTTCAACATCTCAGGTTCCCTGTTTGTTGACAAAAGCACCGACTCTTCAATCCGTTCCAGCGCGCAGGGCCTGTTCATGCTCATGACTAACGGTCTCGGTGCGGCAATCGGTTCTCTTGCGGCTCAGGCTGTGGTTACAAAATACACGGCAGGCCTGGAGGGCGCAGCCAAGATGGCCGGCTGGTCACATGCGTGGTATATTTTCGCGGCTTATGCTCTCGTCATAGCGATTTTCTTCGCCTTGTTGTTCAAATACAAACATACGCCGGAAGGCGATAAGGCTTAGGATTCGTCGAAATAGATAATTACACTGGCAGGGTGGGAAAGCGTCAGCTTGAAAGGCGACTTTTCCACCTTGTTAAGTGTTGCAGGCCAAAGAGAATTGAAAACCACGGCATCTGTCGGGTACTGAAGTCCCTCGGAAGAAATCTTGAGAGAGTTGTCAAAGGCGAATATTGAGACTTCACGGCCCGGTACCGCTTCAATAGCCGCCGTATCGGCGATTGCCACCATTGTCCCGTAATCGGACACCATATCGACAGGACATGGACATTGCTTGGCATATTCTGCCAGAAGAGAGATATTCCCTAAAGTGTGGTCTTCTCTCAGTCCGGTCGCTCCGAGAATGTGAACGGCTTCCAAACCGTATTCTCTGACAAATTCCAAGGCTACCTTAAATGCCTTGGTAAGGTCATTGGTTTCCTGGTCACTCTCTTTTCTGAGGATGTCTCCAAACTGTCGGGCTATATTCTCCGGAAGAGAATCCAGATCTCCGACTATGGCGCAGGGAGTAATCCCCTTTGAGATCAGATGTTCGGCCGAGCCGTCGCAGCAGACTACGAAATCGGCTTCGCGAAGCAGCCTCAGCGGCTTCTCTTTTTGCGGAAACAGTCCGTTAGCCAGAATAACCAAAGATTTCATTACTGCCTCGAGAATTATACGAAAGAGTATTTGTCGGCGTCTCTGAATCCCTTTAGGAACTCGGTGATTTCCAGACGCTTCTTGCCTGCAAGCTGAATGTCAAGGATTCTCAGGGACAACTCTCCGCATGCAACTGACAGGTATGTCTTTCCGTCAGTGAGAATTGTTCCTGCAGGGCGTGGTTCTTCAGTGTCGCAAACGTACGCCTCGAAGATTTTCACTTCAAGCTTCTCGTCTCCGCGCACGAGAGTCGAATGGGCTGCAGGGTAAGGACTGAGGCCCCTGATGAGAAGATTGATATTCTCTGCATTGTTGTTCCAGTCGATGGTGCAAGTCTCTTTTGTGATCTTCGGCGCAGGTCTGATGGCTGAGAATGCTATCTGCGGAGAAGGTTTGGCGGTGCCGCGGGCGATTGCCTCGGTTGTCTTGACCACCAGTTCCGAGCCCATCTCCATCAATCTGTCGTGGAGAGAACCTGCATTGTCATAGCTGTTTATCACGCAGGAATCGCTGAAGAGAATGTTTCCGGTGTCGATATTCTCATCAATCATAAACGTTGTAACGCCGGTCTGTCTTTCGCCGTCGATGATAGCCCAGTTGATAGGGGCGGCTCCTCTGTATTGTGGCAGCAATGATGCGTGCAGATTGAAAGTT
This sequence comes from Bacteroidales bacterium, assembly GCA_017450655.1. Lineage (GTDB taxonomy): Bacteria > Bacteroidota > Bacteroidia > Bacteroidales > UBA932 > Equibacterium. Next base: position 5,362 of record JAFSTD010000003.1, read on the forward strand.
CCAAGCTTAGGCATACTCCAAACCTCTTTCGGGAGCATTCTGAAGGCGACAACCACAAAGAGGTCGGCATTTATGCTCTTAAGTTGCGAGATAAATTCCGGGTCTTTGAGAGATGTCGGCTGAAGCACGGGAATCCCTTTCTCCACAGCGTATTTCTTGACTGCGCTCTCGTTGACCTTCAGCCCGCGGCCACTCTGTTTGTCCGGTACGGTCACTACGGCCGCCACATTGTATTCGCTGGCGAGAAGTGCCTTCAACGGGCCTACCGCAAATTCGGGAGTACCCATATAGACTATATCGATTCTGCCACCTTTCTTCTTGAATTTTCCCAGAACTTTGTAGTAAAGTGAAACCACCTTTTTCCAGAAATTCTTGAGAGACAGAAGATAAGCGTCCATATTGAACAGCGATGAGTCGTTGGTTGCCTTTACGGTGAGGAATACGCCTATCGGCAGAAGCACCGCAGTCGAGATGAAGGTTCCTATGAAAGGAGTCATGGATCCATCCCTGGCCAGCTTCTTCCCGGAAATGTCGATAACCCAGTAAATCACGAAGAAGAAGATGGAGATGATTACCGGTGTGCCCAGACCTCCTTTTCGGATGATCGCTCCCAGAGGAGCCCCGATAAAGAAGAATATCAGGCAGGCCAGAGAAAGGGTGAACTTGCGGTATATCTCGATGGTGGTTCTCCTGAGCGGGTCAACTATGTGATAAGTATTTCTTTCGTAGGTATTTACGGCTTCAATTGTAGCGTCACAGTCCCTGACCATATTCGTATAGTACCTCGCTTTCAAGAATTCGGGATCCTCTATGGCCGCGATACATTCATCATACGGGAAAACGCCGGTCGGCTGGAGCTTCGCATTCAGCGTATCTATCTGGTCGTAGTGATTCAGCTGACTGTCGTAGAAGAATCTGCGAACATAGTCGGCATGATCCTGCGTGGATTTATTGTTCAGAGAATCCTTGTCAACGCGGAGCGTCTTCAGGTTCTTGGCCATCACCTCGTTCCCGAACGAACTGTCATCCGAGCGGGAGAATGAATAGTTGTCCAGCGGGATGTACAGAGTCTGAGAGTCGAAGGTCACTACGCTCTGGTCCAGCGTGGTGTCGTTATATGTGAGTTTTGTGGATTCTGTGTACGTGGTGCCGTTGTTCAGTGCGAACACCATATTCTTCTTGTCCGGAGTGATGGTGATATATCCTGTTTCTGCGAGAGTTACGTTCTTGTTACCGTCCCTTGGCGTATGATCGTACACCATTACGTCATGGAACAGTCCTTCCTCATCTTTTTCCCCCACCCGGAGAATGTATCCCTCAATCCCGTCGTAGAATACTCCTGAAGGGATTTTAATCTCCTCCTTCGTCTTGTTGATGTCGTATCTGAGAGCGTAAATCTTCTTATAAGATACCGGGATAAGGTTGTTTGAAATGAAGAATGCCCCGATTACGATGAGCATGGAGAGAATGATGAGAGGGGAGAGAATTCTCTTCAGAGGAATGCCGGCCGCCTTGGTGGCGAGAAGCTCGTTGTTTTCTCCGAGTCCTCCCAGGGTCATTATGGATGCAAGCAAAGTTGCAAGAGGGAGCGCCGTAGGGATAAGCGTGGCGGTGCCCCAGCCCATAAACTCCATTATAATCTTGAAACTCAGCCCTTTGCCTACAAGCTCGTCGATATAAAGCCATAGGAATTGCATCACCAGGATGAACACAACTATGAAGAAGGTCATGAAAAATGGCCCGGCGAAAGACTTAATCAGATATTTATCGAGTTTCTTCAATTCCTATGGAACAATTTAACGGGTAGCAAAAGCTATCATCGCTTCCGCAGCCTGATCAAGACCTTCAAGATTCTTGCCACCGGCAGTTGCAAGCGACTTTTGTCCGCCTCCTCCACCCTGTATTGCCTTGGCGGCTTCACGAACTTCCTTGCCGGCATCATGCCCTTTCTCTACCAGGTCATCGGTATACATAAGTACAAGAGAAGGTTTTCCGTCAGCGGATTCAAATGCTGCCACAAAAGCGGCTCCGGTCATCTCACCGTGAAGCATATAGGCTATATTCTTGGCGATATCCACGCTGTCGCATTTGCGGAGCACCATCAGTTTGATGCCGTTAACCTCTTTCGCAGAGGCTTTGAGCTCGTTCTTTACAGTAACGCTCTTCTCTTTCTCTATCTCTTCAAGCTGTTTCTTGAGGGCGTCATTCTCTGCAATCAGCTTGGCGACGGCGTCGTTGATGTTTGGAACGTTATTGAATAGCCCTTTGATGGCGGCCAGTGTCTGTTCCGACTCGTTGGCCATCAGTTCTGCGCCGTAGCCGGTTTTTGCTTCGATTCTGCGTACTCCTGCCGCTACGGCAGACTCAGAGACAATCTTGAAATACCCGATGGCGCCGGTTGCCTTAACGTGACAGCCACCGCACAGCTCTATTGAGTCTCCGAATTTGATGACCCTGACGCTGTCACCGTATTTCTCTCCGAACAGCGCCATGGCGCCCATCTCGCGGGCTTCGGCTATAGGAAGATCCCTGAATTCTTGAAGTGGAGCGTTCTCGCGAATCATCTTATTCACAAGATGCTCTACTTCAGTCAGTTTCTCGGATGAAACCTTCTCGAAATGTGAGAAGTCAAATCTGAAAGAATCGGCCGAAACGTATGATCCTTTCTGCTCAACGTGGGTGCCTAGAATCTGTCTCAAGGCTGCGTGGAGCAGGTGGGTTGCGGAGTGATTGCTCTGGATGCAGGCGCGCTTGACGGCGTCTACTTCAGCGGTAAAGTTTGCAGCCGGGTCAGAAGGCATCTTCTCTGCTATGTGAACTGGCAGGCCATTCTCTTTGAGAGTATTTACGATGGTGATTCTTTCGTCACCGCAGGTAATCCATCCGGTGTCTCCAACCTCGCCTCCCATCTCTCCGTAGAAAGGAGTCTTGTCGAATACCAGTTGAATCTGTTCTTTGTTCTTCGCTTTGACGGTGCGGTACTTCATGATTCTGACGTCCGTCTTGAGAGTATCGTAACCTACGAATTCCGTGTTCGTGTGGCTCTCTTCAAGAACGGTCCAGTCTCCGGCCTCAATTGCCGTTGCATTGCGGGCGCGTTCTTTCTGCTTTGACAGTTCAACGTTAAACTGTTCAAGGTCTATCGTGTACCCATTCTCCTTGGCGATAAGTTCGCTGAGGTCTATAGGGAATCCGAAGGTGTCGTACAGGACGAAAGCATCCGTTCCGCTGATGACTTTGGTATCTTTCGATTTCTCCATAATATTGTCAATCAGCTTGATACCCTTGTCGAGAGTGCGAAGGAAAGCCTCCTCCTCTTCTTTGATGACTTTTACGATAAGACCTTGCTGAGCCTTTATTTCAGGGAAGGCGTCTCCCATCTCCGCTACGAGGTAAGGTACCAGGCGGCAGAGGAAAGGCTCCTTGAATCCCAGGAACGTGTAGCCATATCGTACGGCACGTCTGAGAATTCTTCGGATGACATATCCCGCTTTTACGTTTGAAGGGAGCTGTCCGTCGGCAATTGAGAAACTGATGGCGCGGATGTGGTCTGCTATAACCCTCATGGCTACGCCTATCTCATTGTCGGCATTGTATTTTACACCCGAAAGGTTCGCAATGGCGGTGATAAGTCCGGTGAAAACGTCAGTATCATAGTTGCTCTGTTTCCCCTGGAGCGCCATGCACAGTCTTTCGAAGCCCATTCCGGTATCGACGTGTTTTGCAGGCAACAGTTCGAGAGAACCGTTTGCGAGCCTGTTGTACTGCATGAACACCAGGTTCCATATCTCGATTACCAGGTGGTGACCTTTGTTCACCATCTCAGCGCCGCTGATTTTCGCCCTTTCTGCATCGCTGCGCAGGTCAATGTGGATTTCGCTGCAAGGTCCGCAAGGTCCGGTGTCTCCCATTTCCCAAAAGTTGTCGTGTTTGTTTCCGAGAATGATGTGGTCTTCCGGCAGGAATTGCTTCCAAATATTGCGAGCCTCTTCGTCCAGCCCCAGTCCGTCCGATTCGGATCCTTCGAAAACGGTAGCGTAGAGGCGGTTCTTATCGAGTTTGAAGACTTCAGTCAGCAGTTCCCATGCCCAGGAGATGGCCTCTTTCTTGAAATAATCTCCGAAGCTCCAGTTTCCGAGCATTTCGAACATCGTGTGGTGATACGTATCGTGTCCCACTTCTTCGAGGTCATTATGCTTTCCGCTTACTCTCAGACACTTCTGAGTGTCCGTGGCCCTCTTGTATTTAGGCTGTTCATTGCCCAGAAACCAATCTTTGAACTGGTTCATACCGGCATTTGTAAACATGAGCGTAGGGTCATTCTTTACGAC
>JAFSTD010000084.1 GCA_017450655.1 Bacteroidales bacterium
ACAAGGAACCTCTTCAACAAAGAGGCTTGGAAGCCGGTTCCTCTGGGAGACAACCAGACCCTTTCTTTGAGATTCCAGACGAACGGATCTTACTACACTTCGCTTTCGGCATCGTTTATGGAGCCGTGGCTGTTCGGTAAGAAACCTACTTCGCTGAGCATATCGACATACTTCTCACGTCAGACCAACTCGTATATCTCCACCTATTATCAGGTGCTCAACGATGATCAGTACTACGAAGTATACGGTGCCGCGATCGGACTGGGTTCCCGTCTGAAATGGCCTGACAACTACTTTGTACTGTCACACTCACTGAGTATTCAGACATACAAGCTGCAGGATTGGGGTTACGGATTCCTGTTCAATACGGGCAAGTCCAACAACTTCAACTACACAGTCACCCTCAATAGAAACTCGACTGACCAGTCTATCTATCCGCGTCAGGGTTCCGACATCTCGCTGTCGCTCTCTCTGACCCCTCCGTACTCTCTGCTCAGGAAAGGCGGACGTTCGATAGATTACAGCAAGTGGTCGGATCAGGACCGTTACAAATGGATTGAGTATCACAAGTGGTCTCTCAAGGCCACCAACTACGTGAAGCTTGCCGGCGACCTCGTCCTGATGACTCGCGCTCAGTTCGGTTATCTGGGTTATTACAACAGAAACTGGGGCTATTCTCCGTTTGAAGGCTTCCTTGTCGGCGGTGACGGTATGTCCGGTTACAGTATGTACGGACAGGATGTGATTGCATTGCGCGGTTACGAGAATTATTCTCTTACACCTCAGGTGGGTGGCGCATACGCAGGTAACGTATATGATAAATTTACGGTCGAGCTGAGGTACCCTCTGATACTTGAGCCTCAGTCATCCGTATTCTTGCTGGCATTCCTTGAGGGTGGTAACTGCTGGTCAGACATAAAGAACTTCAACCCGTTCCAGATCAAGCGTTCAGCCGGTATCGGAGCGAGGATATATCTTCCTGTAGTCGGTCTCCTCGGTATTGACTGGGGTTACGGCTTCGACTCAACATCTGCTAAGAAAGGACAATTCCACTTTGTAATAGGACAACAATTCTAGCTATGAAAAAGATTTTTTTAACACTGACTATGGTTTTTGCCACTATGTGGGTGGCAAATGCTCAGAATGTAGCTTTCATCAGCACTGAGAAGGTTCTCGAGAGCTTGAAGAGTTACGTTGATGCTCAATCAGAATTGAACGCCCTTGCTGAAAAGTATCAGGCATCTATTCAACAAGATGTGGACGAGCTGGATGCTATCTACAGAGAGTATCAGCAAAACAAAGCTTACTATTCTCAACAGCAACAAACTGCAAGAGAGAATTATATTATCGACAGAGAAAAGGCTATCAATGAGAAACAGGAAACTTTCTTCGGAGAGCAGGGCGTAATGGCCATCAGATCCGAGAATCTTTTGAAGCCTATCAAAGAAAAAGTACAGGCTGCCATCGACACAGTCGCTGCAAGACATGGTTACGTTATCGTTCTGGACACCTCGGTAATGCCGGGTGTTGTCTACAAGAATGATAAGTTCGACCTTACCAACGAAGTAATTGAATATTTAAAATAGAATAAGATGAAAAAAATCGTAGTTATCATGTTGTGTGCACTCGGAGTAACATTCTCCGCTAATGCACAAAACAAATTCGGTCACATCAGTATCAACGAGGTTGTAAACCTTATGACTGAGAGAGACTCAGCTGTAGTACAACTTAACAGATACCAGGCGGAGCTTATCGAGGAGATGGAAGCAATGCAGACTGAGTACAACAATAAGATAAATACTTATCAACAGAAACAGGCTACCTGGTCTACCGCAGTACGCGAGAGCAAGGAGGCTGAGTTGCAGGAGATCGTTCAGAGAATCCAAACTTTTGAGCAGACAGCTACAAATGACTTGAACAATCTTCAGAACAGCTTGATGTCACCTATTTACCAGAAAGCTCAGGACGCCATCGACAAAGTTGCTAAATCAAGAGGCTTGGTATTCGTTTTCGATACCACTACAGTTCTCTACATTGACGCAGCTCAGAGCACAGATTTGCTCCCGTTGGTTAAGACAGAACTTGGTATCCCTGCTGCAAAAGTTTCGCCTACAGTTATTGAATAAGTATATGTAATGCAACATACCGTTATTGATGCCGAAGATGTCGTAATTCGCTTTTGTGGCGACTCTGGCGATGGCATGCAATTAATCGGAACGTTGTTTGCAGACGCATCTGCTCTGTACGGGAATGAGATTTCCACTTTTCCCGACTATCCGGCAGAAATTCGCGCTCCCCACGGCACTATTTCCGGAGTATCCGGCTTCCAGGTGCACATAGGGAGCGTTGAAATTAATACCCCGGGTGATTTCTGCGATGTGCTTGTAGCAATGAATCCGGCTGCTCTGAGAGCCAACGCGAAGTGGGCAAAGCCTACTGCGACCGTAATTCTGGACATAGACAGTTTCGACGATGCAGGTATAGAGCGTGCCGGTTTCCAGACCGACAATCCTCTTGCGGAGCTCCATATCGAAGACAGAAACATCGTCTGCGCTCCGATAACGACCCTTACGAAAGAGAGCCTCAAGGAGAGCGGCCTTGACAATAAGGCCATTGTGCGTTCCAAGAATATGTTTACCCTTGGAAGGTGCTTCTTTATGTTCAACAGATCGTTGGACCATACTTTCTCTTACATAGAGAAGAAATTCAAGAAGAAACCGGAACTCATCGAGCCTAACAAGAAAGTGCTCTTCGACGGTTTCAACTATGCTTCCAACATTCAAGCGATTGCCAATACTTATCACGTCGGAGCATACAAACAAGAAAAAGGCAAATACAGAAATATAAACGGCAACCAGGCTACCGCGTGGGGTCTGATGGCTGCTGCTGAGAAGAGCGGTCTCCCGCTGTTCTGCGGTTCCTATCCGATCACCCCGGCGACCGCCATCCTCGAGGAACTGGCAATCCATAAGAACCTCGGCGTCAAGACCCTGCAGGCTGAAGACGAGATCGCGGGCATCTGCACCGCCATCGGCGCCGCCTATGCCGGCAACTTCGCCGT
>JAFSTD010000085.1 GCA_017450655.1 Bacteroidales bacterium
GCCGAACAGTGCCACGGTGGCGAGGGTACGTACAAGGACGTTCACCCACATCGGGAGAATGAACAGCATGACCATTATCTCGGATTTGCAGAGATTGGCATTGCTGAGAATGAATGCGATAGGGTAGCCTATCAGAATGCAGATCAAGGTAGTGACAATCGCTATTCCGAGAGAATAGAGGAAAGTGTTTATGTCTTTGGACTGACTGAAAAACTGTCCGAAATTGGCCAGGGTAAAGTGGCCGGAGTGATCAGTGAAGGCATATACTCCTACCAGGATAAGCGGCAAGAGCACGAATATCAACATAAATATGAGGTACGGAAAGCCCCACGCTCCCCTTTTGCCTGCCAGTCTCAAAAGGTTACGCTTCATTTTCCAGTTTCTTGATCTTAATGTCCTTAGGCAGAATCTTGATTCCGACGATGTCGCCTTCGTCCCAGATGTCGTTGGTATCTACGAATACAGGCTCACGTGTCTCCAGCGTCCTTATTCTCAGGTGGTAGTGATTACCCATGTAGAGAATTACCTGTACGTCGGCGTCCACGGTACCGTCTTCAGTATCGTCCATCATGTCTACGGCCTTGAAGGCTACGGTGACTTCGACCTCTTCGCCTCCTTCAGCCCATGACTGCTCCTTGCACTCAAATACGCCGCCAAGCATCTTCACGTGGGTGCTGTCCGCCATCGTACCGCTGAAAGTATTGTGCAGGCGCACTTTCTTCATCACGTGGATGTCATTAGGGCGGATGATGAGTCCCACTTCGCTTCCTACAGGAAAGCAGTTGTAGTCCTGAATCATCAGTTCGTACCCGTCATCGGTGACGACGGTCATCTCATAGTGAACTCCTTTGAAAATGGAGGTCATCACTTTGCCTGTAAGCATTGCCGCAGGATTGTCCTTGTCAGGGAGAATGTAGATGTCCTCAGGCCTTACGACAACGTCAACCGGGGCATTCACACCCATATTCTCGTCGACGCATTCAAACTCGTGGTTCATGAATTCGACCTTGCGGTCTTCGATCATAGTCGCGTTGAGAATGTTGCTTTCGCCGATGAAGTCGGCCACGAAAGGATTTACAGGCTCGTTGTATATGTCTATAGGAGTACCCACCTGTTGGATGACACCGTCGTTCATAACTACGATGGTATCACTGAGGGTCAGAGCTTCTTCCTGGTCATGGGTCACGTAGATAAAGGTGATACCCAGGTTTTTATGCATCTCCTTAAGCTCCATCTGCATGTCGTGGCGCATCTTGAGGTCCAGCGCTGCAAGAGGCTCGTCAAGCAGAAGTACCTGAGGGCGGTTGACGATGGCACGGGCGATGGCCACACGCTGCTGCTGTCCGCCTGAGAGTGACTCTACGTCACGCCATTCGTAGTCGGACATGCTCACGAGCTTAAGCACTTTGCGGACTCTCTTTTCTATCTCATCCTTAGGCAGATTCTGCAGTTTGAGTCCGAAAGCTATATTCTCATATACGTTGAGATGCGGGAAAAGTGCATAACGCTGAAAGACCGTGTTCAGTTGTCTTTCGTAAGGGGGTACGTCGTTGATAAGCTCCCCATTTAAATGAATTTGACCTTCATCGGGGGTAACAAAACCGGCTATACTGCGCAGCAGAGTTGTTTTTCCACATCCGGAAGGACCAAGAATGGTGACAAATTCACCTTTTTTAACATTCAAGCTGACATTATCCAGGACCACTTTGTTGCCAAAAGACTTGGTGATATTCTTCAGCTCGATGATAAAATTTGATTTATTCATTTCGAGACGTTATGAAGGTTTGAAAAAGCGCATAAAATTTGTTTTTCTAATCGGCGTCAAAAGTACAATAATTATTTGACAATAAGCTAAAAAATAGAAAAATAATGCTACCGTCTGAAAGCGGCGCAAGTAATGGCTGTGGCTACAGCGACGTTTAAAGATTCGCTGGTGTTGCTGCCGGCCGGATATGGGGGTATGAATAGCTTCCGGGAAACATGCTCCGCAACTTTGTCCGAGATGCCGTTTGATTCTGACCCCATCACGATAATTCCATCTCCGGAGAGCTTGATAGAATTGATGTCTTTACCTTCGAGAAAAGTGCCGTAAACCGGCTTGCCGGCTTCTCGGTAAGAACGTAGAATGGTGCATAAGTCGCAGTAAATCACCTTCTTTCTGAATATGGCGCCCATCGTGGCCTGTACTACTTTCGGATTGTAGATATCGACGCTGTCCTCCGAGGCGAAGATTGCCTCGATGCCGAACCAGTCTGCAATTCTGATGATGGTCCCCATATTGCCCGGGTCTCGGACTGAGTCCAGTGCGAGAGAGACGTTGGGATTCTCAATTATGGATTTAATCCCGGGGAGTCCGGGCGCTTTGGGAATTCTTACTACCGCAAGGGCCGGAGAAGGTGAGGAGAGGAGGGTTATCCTGCTCATCATTTCTTCGCCGATATCAGAAATTCTGAATACTTTCACCACCTCGAAATCTGACTGCAGGGCCTCGTTGACCAGCTTTTCTCCTTCCACTACGAAAAGCCCCAGACTGTCGCGAAACTTCTTTTGTGACAGAGAACGGATCTCTTTTATTTCTGCTTTTGATATCATTCTGATGGCGATTGTTTTGCAAAAGTAAAAATATATGCCCAATTTTGTGGGTTGATGATGAAAAAAATTGCTTTTTATTCAGTTGTCGCAATGACGTTGACCTCCTTTCTTGCGGGGTGCGCCAGTACGTCCAAAGTTCCTGCCGGACAATACGTTCTTAAAGAGAATAAGGTAAAGGTTACCAATCCTCAGAATGGTTATGCGGGCGAGGATCTGGCTCCTTACATCAAGCAGGGAACCGCCGCCAACAGCGTCATAGGAATCAAGTCGCTGTTCGTGGAGCCGACTCTTCTCGACTCTACCTACTTCAAACCCACTATCGACGGGATGAAGAATCACCTGCAGTATCTGGGCTATTACAATTCATCAGTCGACCCGTTTGTAAAATATTCCGGAAAGCGTGCTAAGGTCAATTACAACGTGACTCTGGGAAAAACATATCCCATCAACAAGATGACTTTCTCCGTTGATGATGACATTCTGGCCCGCAAGATAGATTCTCTCAACGTTCACTTTAATTACAATGACGTGAAATTCCTCTCGGAGGATGCTCTGGAGAAGGAGGCTGACAGGATTTCTCAAATATTGAGGAATCAGGGCTATTACGGTTTTACCAGAAATTATTTCTTCTACTATGCGGACACTACTGCAGTGAGGGATTCTGCGAAACTGATGGTCGAACTGAAGAATTACACGAGAAACGAGTCCAAGGATGCAGCCAAGGAGCACCATACGGTATACAAGATAGGAGACGTTACGATTACTCCGACCAACGGTCTGAGAGTGAGAAAAAACTTCCTGAACAATATCAACAGGATCTATCCTGATGCTCAGTACAGCGAAGCGGCCATCAACAACGCTTATCAGAGATACGTTTCCAACAGAGTTTTCAGTTCCGTAAAGATGGATTTGGTGCCGCGTGATTCTAACTACGTGGATTGCAATATTTTCCTTGCCCCTTCAAAGATGCAGAGTATGAGGTTGAACCTTGAAGGCTCAATCAACTCATCCGGATTCTGGGGAGTCAGCCCGCAGGTTTCTTATTCTCACAAGAATATATTCCGCGGCGGCGAGAACTTCAACCTGTCGATGAAAGGTCGTTTCCAGTTCCTTCCTAACTCAGTCTACGGTTTCGGAGAATACGCAGTCAACGCTTCACTGGCATTTCCTAAGTTCCTGTTGTTGCCCGGGAAATGGTTCAACGGCAGGAGAATGCCTTCTACGTTGCTGACACTCAATTTCAGTTACCAGGACAGGCCTGAGTACGTGAGAAGCATCTATTCTGTAAACTACGGTTATTCTTGGACACCGAGTGATTTCGTGACGATGCAGATTACTCCGGCAAGACTGAACATGACCAAAATTCTGGACATTGACCCCGACTTCTACGAAAGCCTGAACAGTACATATCTTAAGAATCTATATACCAACCACTTCGATCTCGGTGGAAACTTTTCGTTCTACCTGACGACAACCACCCAGACAACGCCTACCGACACATATTTCTATATGCGCTGGCAAAATGATTTTTCCGGCAACCTGTTGAGTCTGTTCAACAAGTATCTGGAGAATGACGGCGAGCAGTATCTTATCGCCGGAACTCCTTACGCTCAATACGTAAGGTCTCAGCTTTCACTGGTTCAGACATTCTTCTTCGGCAAGAACAGCCAATTTCAGTTCGCTGCCAGACTGATGGGAGGCGCAGGATATGCCTACGGCAACTCTTCAGCCATTCCGTTGGAGAATATGTTCTTTGCCGGCGGTGCCAGCAGCCTGAGAGGTTGGCAAAGCAGGACCATCGGTCCCGGTGATTCTCCGATAGATGAGAATTACGCTATTGCGAATCAGGTGGGAGATATGTTGCTCGAGGCTAACCTTGAGTTCCGTTTCCCTATCGTATGGAAGTTCAAGGGTGCTTTGTTCGCAGATGCAGGTAACATCTGGAATCTCCCTAATCCGAAAGTCCCTGACAAGCAGTATGTATTCGACATCAAGAAGATTCTCCAGACTGCAGCCTTTGACTGGGGTGTTGGTCTGAGACTCGATTTCGGATTGATTCTGATGCGCGTAGACCTGGGTATCAAGCAGTACGATCCCGTCACCAAAGAGTGGAAGCAGCCTGATCAATGGTTCAAACCTAACGGGTATACAATCAACTTCGGTATCGGATATCCGTTCTAGTCTCCATTCCTTTAGCTGTGCCGCGGGTTAGTGATAGAGAAAACCTCGCTGCGCTCGCCTTCCCACATCAACAGAAAAGCCACGACTTTCGTCATGGCTTTTCTGTTTTGCGGGCCCCTTCCTCTACAAGTGAGGATACTTATAGTTTTCCTAATCACATTAACCCCGCGGCATAGTTATTCTATTCAGGACTTTGGATATGGAGGTTGCGCCAGCGAACCTTGATTCCGCCACCGTCATGAATTTGAAGGGCTATGCGTCCGTGTCCCTTTCCGACCCTTTCGTCGGTGAGATCCACCATCGGCTCCCCGTTAAGCCAGGTCTGGATGCGGTCTCCCACGGCCAGGATGCGCATTGTGTTCCATTCTCCTTCTTTGAGAATATCTTCCTTCTCATCAGGAATTTGGACCAGCCAGCCTCTTCCATAGGACTCGTAAATACCTGCGGTATCATTTCCTTTAGGGGCAACTTCAACCTGCCAGCCGTTTACGATTGCAGGTTTCTGGACAAAGGAGCGGAAGAAAACTCCCGAATTACCGTTCGCCTCCTGTTTGAATTCAAGTGTGAGGTCGAAGTCGTCGTAGTAGTCTCTGGTGGCGAAATAGCCGTAAGTATTGTCCGGGCCACTCTCGCAAACCAGTTCACCGTTCTCTACATACCAGAGATCAGTGCCGTACAGATCCCATCCGGTCAGGTCTTTCCCGTTGAACAAATCCTTGTCGAAAGGCTTGTCGGGGAGCTCACGGATCTTGATGTTTCTGAACCATGCAGGATAACCGTGGTCCTGGAGGCAGATGTGACCTTTGCGGGCTAGACCGTATTCAGGAGCGGTAGCCCATTTGCCGGCATCCTTGCGTGCGTACCAGTCATCGGTCCACGCGTCAAATTCTACGGTCACTTTGCCGTTGAGGTAGTAGGTGACGTGCCCGTTGTCGAAGACAATCTTGGAGCTGTTCCATTCTCCGGCAGGATTGAGTATTCTTGTGTCGAAGTCAGGCACGTACATTGCATAGTCAACTCCGCAGCGTTGCCACTCCTCGAGAGGGTAGCCGTTAACTTCCTCCCAATTCTCATCATCAATCAGCTGATATTCCGGACCGGTAACGTAAGGCACAGAAAATCTCCTGTTTTCAACGACGTGATACAGCATTCCGCTGTTACCTCCCCTGGAAATTTTCCACTCCCACGCGAGTTCAAAATTGGCAAACTCCCTTTCAGTGACAATGTAACCGCTGGCATCGCCGCCGCTACCTTCAGCCTGAATCGTCCCGTCAACGACGGTCCAAGGGCCTGTCAGTTCTTTTCCGTTATAATCTCTCCATCCGTCGAGATTCTCGCCGTCGAAGAGTAATTCCCATCCCTGAAGCTTCTCAATTAATGAGAGTTCATTGACTTTGTTGCAGCAAGAGGTGCAAGCCATAGCAAACGTGCAGATGGCAGCAAAGAGTAAAAGACGCTTGATTCTCATAATGGTTATATTTTTAGGGCTGTTCCGGCCATTTCGGCCCAGCTGAATTTCTTTTTCTGTTCTTTGATACCTGCAGAAAAGTCAGGGACGGATTCTCCGCCGAAGAAAGCGTACAAGGCGTCGGCAATGGCTTTTACCTCAGGCTGAACTACATAACCGGCTTTGCCGTCCGGCACTATCTCCGCCAATCCGCCCACGTCAGTGACCAGCATCGGCTTCTCGAAATGATAGGCTATCTGAGTGACTCCGCTTTGAGTGGCGGTCTTGTATGGCTGGGCAATGATGTCCGCTGCGCAGAAATAGTACTTCACATCACTGTCAGGGATAAATTCGGTATGCCACAGAATACGGGACTCAATGCCGGCGCTCTCTGCCAATCCCTTGTATTTCTTCTCATCCTCGTAGAATTCTCCGGCAACTATGAGCTTGATATCAAGTTCTTTCAGCCTCTTGTCGGCCATCGCCTCCATCAGCCTGTCCAGACCCTTGTAATCACGTATAAAGCCGAAAAACAGCACGTATTTGGTGTCTGGCGCCAGGTTCAGATGCGCTGTCGCTTCCTCTCTGGAGAGAATCGGGCCAAACTGGTCATAGACCGGATGTGGCTGGAGCACCTTCGGCTTGTCGTGTTTGTCAAGCGCCTTCAGGTCGTTCATCACGCTCTGCGACATCGCAACGAAAGCGTCGATGGAATTGACGAAATATCTGGCGAGAATGGTGTCGGTAAGCTTCTTCTCGTGAGGGACGATATTGTCCGGAATGGATACCACCCTGACTTTACCCCCTTTCTTTGCAATTCTGGATATCGCTCCGAGGCACGGGGCGAGGAAAGGGGTCCAGAATTTTACTATAAGCCGGTCAGGACTCATCTTGCAGATCATTCTCCCCACTTTAATCCAGTTAAACGGGTTGCATGAATTCACCACTCTGGTGATTTTGAGACCTGCAGGAGGCTCGGAGTCGGAATACTGTGTTTTGCCGGGGAACAGCAGGGAAGGGTACTGGAGCGTAAACGTCAGAATCTCCACCTCGTGGCCGTCCTGAATCAACTGCCTGGCGAGCCTCTCGTTAAAAGCGGCGATGCCTCCTCTGTAGGGATATGCCGGTCCAAGTAATGTTATTCTCATATTATTGCGGTCCGTATGCACGCAGCCTGGCATTCTGCGCTATTTCGTCTGAGTAAAACAATATGTCGTAGTGATGGAGGTTCCCGTAAGGATAGAATCCATCCAGCGGAGCAAAACGGTACTTGTCCATATCCAGACCCTTTACGAGGAGGACCTGATGCTCCTGCTCTATCATAACTTCCGCCGTATCGCCGTCATAACGGAGTTCGGCAGGGGTGGAGTCGGTGCGCCAGTTCAGAGGATTGATGCACGCTGCGGCTCCTTCCGTAACCACGTCCCAAATGGCGTCGGTATTCTCTACCGAATTGAAGGAAATTACGACACCTTTGTCGTCGGCGCCTTGAGCGGCTCTGATGTGAGGATTGGCGAGGTCTTCTTCAGAGATTCTGTAACCGATGCAGTAGTCGGCAATCATCCGGGAATACTCCTGATCCGTCATTCTCTTCAGAAGATCGAGAGAGATAATCGCGCCCTGGCTGAATCCTGCCAGAATGTATCTGTGCCCCTTGTTGTAATGCTTCATATAATAACGGAAAGCATCCAGGACCTCCTGAACTACCTGTTCTTTGACTCTCTCGTATTCTTCGGGGGTCAGATAGACTGCATCAAGAGTAAACTGGTGATAATAAGGAGAATAGAAATTGAATTCATCGGAGAATGCCTCCGCCATATAGTCCATCTCCATATCGTAGAACTCCCGCTGATCCTGAGTCAGAGAAACTCTGTACAACTCTTCTCCTTCCGGAGAATACTCATTTATAGCCTGCGTGGAGACAATGTAGAATACGTCGACACATTCTTCCGGATTTCCGGCGGGCCTGACGTACCAGTCTGTCGGAGACTGCCCGGTGCATGCGCAAAGAATACCCAGCAAAGCTATGAACAAGATTCTTTTCATAGGGGTAAAGATAATAAAAACGGGAGTGACTATCAAGTCGCTCCCGCTTTTTGTGCCCAGGACAAGAGTTGAACTTGCACGCCCAAAAACAGGCACTACCCCCTCAAAGTAGCGTGTCTACCAATTCCACCACCTGGGCAAGGGACTGCAAATATACAAAAAAACTTAAACAGTGTTTTAAATTACTGAAAAATTGAAAGGAAACTTAATTTTCAGCAGTATGTCCTGAACTTCCGGAGCAAGCTGTTTCCCCTTGACTTTCACCTCCTTGACTTTCCCGCCGAGTAAAAACATCATTCTTCTGCGAATGCTGTTGTAGACCATTTTGTTGATGACCGGGGTACGCAGACACGCCTGCACGAACTTGGAATTAAGTTTCGGGAAGATACGTTTGCGTACGATTCTCTCCATAAAGACGGGTACTGTGCAGATGAAATCGGGTTTTACGCGTTTCAAGGCTTTTCTGATCAGAGAATAGTCAGGATTCTCACCGAGAAGAGTAATGTGCGAACCGGCTGCCAGCGGAGCCATCATGTCGAATACGCATGTGCTCACGTCGGTAAGAGGGAGCAGCACGAGGCTTCTGGACCCTTTTTTCGGATAATATTTCTCCGTTACGCTTTGCACGGCATTGGTAAGTCTGTTAACGGTGAAGGCATCTTCTTGGAGAAGACCTTTGTCATCTTCCCTGTAACATATGACGGCCACCTCGTCACTCTCAACGTGGTGATAATTGATATCTTCGGCATTGAAAGAAGGATATTTCCTTACAAAACTCTCGTTGCAAACTGCAACGGCGTTCGCGAGTTTGCCGGAACAATCGGCAAGTGGCTTGAGAGAATCAATGTCCAGAACGTCGGTGCAATTCTTCAATTCATCATCCGAACAGCAGTTCTTCCAGGACTCGGAGTTGGCGAATACCAGTTTGGCTCCGGTTCTTCTGATTATGGCTGCGATTGTTTCAGTAGCGGTATTGTAACCGACGGGAACGACTACGGCACCGTAAGTAAGCGCTCCTACATACGATGTTACACACTTGGAATTATTTCCTCCCAGCAATATAATGCGGTCTCCGGCACTTACTTCCAAGCTTTCAAAGAGAATATGCATTCTGGCAATCTCCGCCGCCAGCTCCAGGTATGATATCGATTCACCTCCGGAGTAGTCGGTCAAAGCTGTCAACTTGTGATTGTCTCTCAGTGATTCCTGAAAAGCATCAAACAGATTGTAATAATAATTCATGTGTCCCAACATAGCTATTCGTGTTCTTTTTTGGCAAAAGTATTTTCTTGCTAACGTTAAGTCAAGTAAATGTGAGTACCATGCCTTTCAGATGACTAAAACCCTGTTTTTGGGGTTAAAGTGCTAAAATTTGGGACTAAATAAAAAAATTTGTATTTTCGTCACACCCAATAAAATCTATCTAAAATGGCGAATTCAGAGCATTACATACCTGGAAATATTCAGAAACCGGGCCCTACCATCCTTCATATTCTGGGATTGCCGGTTTTCAGCTTATTCTTCGTGCTGTTTTACCTTCCGTTCCATCTGGAAGAGAGGCTGACGTTCCCCGTAGCTTCCTTTCAGTTCAACGTGTTAATTATCGCAAGTATAATGCTCGTGGTTTACATTGCCTCCAGAGTGCCGATGTGCGCTATAAGACGCAACTTGAGGCTAACCTGGGGCTGGTACCTGTTCTGGAGCGTAATGGAGGTTGTCGTCATCTCCTTCTTTGCAGCTTTGTTCCTGTGGCTTATTTCAGGAGAGACCGTCCCTTATCTCGGTACGGTTTTCACCTGCTTTACAGTTCTGGCGGCGATAATAGCCATCCCATTCTCCATAATAACGATCGTTTTGAATCTCAGATATACTGAGAAACAGCAATATATGGAGGACGATATCGATAATGCAAGGGTAAGATTCTACGATGACAAACATAATTTGAAACTGGTGGTACGCAACAATTCCATCTACTTTATCGAGGCGGATGAGAATTACGTGAATATCCACTATACCGAAGGGGACAAGATGCGCTCTTTCAGCCTCCGTTCTTCAATGAAGGCCATCGATGATCTGTGCAATGAGCATAAGATCGTGCGCTGTCACCGTTCTTACTTTATCAATCCAAAGCACATCAAAGTGCTGAGAAAGGAGAAGGAAGGCGTTACCTATGCGGAGATGGACAGTGCAGACGGTCAGAGAATACCGGTTTCAAAACGCTATTACGATCAGATAATTGAATTGCTTTAATTTTTTCTAATATGAAAATAGTTTTTCTGGATGATGCTACTATCGGAAGTGCCGCAAGTCTCGATCCGATTAAAAAACTTGGTGATTATGTTGGTTACAGCGAAACTCCTCCCGAGCTGGTTGTTCCAAGGGCTTGTGACTGCGACATTCTGATAGTCAATAAAGTTAAACTTGGCAAGAACGAGATAGACGGATGTAAGAATCTGAAACTTATCTGTGAGGCGGCAACCGGTATGAACAATATCGACGTCGCTTATGCCGCACAAAAAGGGATTCCGGTAAAGAATGTAGCCGGTTATTCTACCGAAAGTGTTTTGCAAGTCACTTTCACGCTGATTCTGAGTCTTCTTGGTCAAATCAAATTCTTTGACGAATACGTAAAGAATGGAGACTACAGTGCAAGTGGCTGCTTTACCGAAGTGAAACATACTTTCGCGGAGCTTGACGGAAAGAACTTCGGAATCATCGGAATGGGAACCATCGGAAGCCGTGTCGCTGAAGTGGCGAAGGCTTTCAAGATGAATGTGAATTATTTCTCGACCTCCGGAACAAATCACTGTAAAGATTATCCTGCTCTTTCTATCGAGGAGTTGTTGGCCAAGAGCGATATCGTCTCTGTCCACGCACCTCTGAACGAAAAGACCAACAATCTCGTAACTTATGACAAACTCTGCCTGATGAAGAAGAGCGCCATTGTCGTCAATATGGGCCGCGGAGGCATCATCAACGAAGCCGATCTGGCGCGTGCGGTGGATGAAGGGGTTATCGCAGGAGCCGCAATGGACGTTTATTCTGCAGAACCGCTTCCTGCCGACCATCCTTATATGAAGATGAAACACAAAGAGAGGATGATGTTTACTCCTCACGTTGGATGGGCAAGCGTCGAAGCCCGCGTCCGTCTGGTGCAGGGAATTGCCGACAACATAAAATCAATTCTGTAAAAAAGAGCGCTATTTAAAAAATACAAACCGGCCGATCTTCGAGATCAGGCCGGTTTTTTCATCATCGGATAAATACCTTGCGAGGATGTATCATTATTCTTTTTCCCATTGTCGGGAGGATACTTTTGCATCAACAAACAAAGGGAAAATGAAAAGATATATTGCAACGGTGATGATGGCTCTGGCATTGACGGGCTGCCTCCAAATGGAACAATTCTCCGC
>JAFSTD010000004.1 GCA_017450655.1 Bacteroidales bacterium
TTTACCAAAAATCAGAAACAATGGACTGCACCACCATTGGATGAGAAGAGCATAGCTCTCTTCAAAGAGAGGTGTCAGATGTTCGGTTACTTTCCGGCATCCATTCTTCCTCACGACAGTTATCTGATCAATCTGGGACACCCTGCCGACGAGGGGCTCTCCAAGTCCAGAGCGGCTTTCATCGATGAACTGAGTCGCTGTGAGCAGCTGGGACTTGACAGGCTCAATTTTCATCCCGGAAGCCATCTGAACGAGATTTCAGTTGACGAATGCCTGTCGAGAATAGCTGACTCAGTTAATATGGGACTTGACAGGACTTCGGGTGTAACTGCGGTTCTGGAGAATACTGCAGGACAGGGGAGCAATCTGGGCTTTAAGTTTGAGCACCTGGCGCAGATTATCGACAAGGTGGAAGATAAAAGCAGAGTGGGGGTGTGCATAGACACTTGTCACGCATTTGCCGCGGGCTATGACTGGACAGGCGGAGGCAGTCAGTCTCTGTTCGGGTCGGGGGCCTCAGGATATGAGAAGATCATCGAAGAATTTGACAGGATTGTCGGATTGAAGTATCTGAAGGGAATGCACCTGAATGATGCAAAAAAAGAGGTCGGGAGCAGAGTCGACAGACACGATAGTCTCGGAGTGGGACTGATAGGAATAGATCTGTTCAAATCTCTTATGCAGGATTCCCGTTTGGACGGGATTCCTTTCATCCTCGAGACTCCAAATCCGGATATTTGGAATCAGGAGATTAGCCTGCTCAAAAGTTGGACATAACATCTTTATTATCTATCTTTATAAAATAAAACCGACTGACAAGATAATATGTTGAATATCCAGTTAAAAGGCTGTGAACCTTTTGTAAGCGAATCAATCAAGAAAAAATATATTACCAAGGCGTATTCTGCCATGGATTTGTTGGACAGTGGCAAAGGAGCGGGCGGCAATATGCTGGGCTGGCATCATCTCCCGAGCGAGATACCGTCTTCATTCTACGATAAGTGCGAGACGATAAAGAAGAGATGGGAGGCCAAAGGTATCAACAGCATAATCATCGTCGGAATAGGCGGCTCATACTTAGGAACAAAAGCTGCACTGACCTCGCTCTCAAAGACATTTCCTGACCACCGCACTTTCCCGAGAATCACTTTCGCCGGTACCAATTTCTCCGAAGATTTCTATTCCGACCTCTATGATCTGATGACTCTCAAGAACGTAGCGGTGATAGTCATATCAAAATCGGGAACTACTGCCGAGCCTGCCGTCGCATTCAGGCTTATCAAGAAGTTTATGGAAGACAAGTACGGCAAGGCGGAGGCACGGGAGAGAATAGTGACGGTTACCGATAAGGATAAAGGCGCCCTGAGGAATATTACCAATAAGGAAGGTTATGACTCATTTGCAGTTCCAAGCAATGTGGGAGGCCGTTATTCGGTTCTTTCACCTGTATCGCTTTTCCCTCTCTATCTGGTAGGATTCGACATCAAGGCCATGATAGAAGGTGCAAAGGAGATGGAACATGCATGTTCCAAGAAATCATCTCACAATCCGGCCGTAGTTTACGCTGCGATGAGAAACGTCCTCCACGGATTCGGCAAGAAAGAGGAGATTCTCGTTAATTTCAACCCTAAGCTCCGTTACATAGCAGAGTGGTGGAAGCAGCTTTTTGCCGAGAGCGAAGGAAAGGACGGCAAAGGCATTTTCCCTGCATTCGTCAATTACACCACAGACCTCCACGCCATCGGACAGTATATCCAGGAGGGGCAGCGTACCATGTTTGAGACCTACATCGAGATAGCCAAGCCGAGCAACGACGTGGTAATCCCGTATGACGCCGACGATATGGACGGTCTCAACTATCTGGCAGGCAAGACAATGTCCGAGTGTAACCGGCTGGCCATGCTGGGTACGATAATGGCTCACATCGACGGCGAGGTGCCTCAGATAGGAATTGAAATCGACGAATTGAATGAGTACGAAATAGGCGCGCTCTTCTATTTCTTCGAGAAAGCTTGCGCCATAAGCAGTTATATGCTGGGAGTCAATCCTTTCAACCAGCCTGGCGTAGAGGCTTACAAGAAGAATATGTTCGCTCTGTTCGGAAGACCTGGTTACGAAGATATAGCTGAATCTCTCAAGGCGAGATTGTAAATGAAGGGTTTCCTTTACAGTATTGCAGAAAAATTCATTTCTGAATATGGTGACGGTATAAAGGATTTCTGTTTTGTCTTCCCCAACCGTCGCGCCTCTCTCTTTTTTCGCAAATATCTGGGCCAGAATAGCCCCAGACCCATCTTCAGTCCGCTTCTGACCACCATCAGCGACTTGTTTTCATCCCTTTCAGACCTTGATAAAGGGGACAGCATTGAGTTGCAATATATTCTGTATAAGGAATATAGCGCGTTATGCCCTTCTTGTGGCATGACTGCCGAGAGTTTCGACGAGTTTGTGGACTGGGGCGAGACCATTCTCTCAGATTTCAACGACGTCGACAGATACATGGTGGATGCAGACGCCCTGTTTGCAAACGTCGAGGATTTAAAGAATCTGGATACCGACTATACTTTCTTGAGTGATAATCAGAGGCAGGTCGTGGAGGATTTCTGGAGAGTGGTACTATCCCAAACCGAGTCGTTTGAGAATAAAAAGGTATTTCGCAGTACTTGGAAGCTGCTCAGGCAGTTGTATGCAAATTACAAAAGAGTGTTGAGGAAGAAAGGGATTGCCTACGAAGGGATGATCTTCAGGGATGTGGCTGAGAAGATTCAAAAAGAATCTGACTCCGTCACGGCCCGTCTTAGGCCTTTCAAAGGCATTGTCTTTATCGGTCTAAATGCTTTGAGTCCGTCAGAGAAAGTGCTCTGTGACCATGTGAGAAACCGTTTTGAAGGAGATTTCTACTGGGATTTCAACGGAGATATGATTACCGACGTCAACAACAAGTCCTCCCGGTTTATCTCCGAGAACGTCAAGCGTTATCCTTCGAGATTAACGGTCGATACATCAGTTGATTATCTCCCTGAAATAGAGGTATTCAGCGTCCCTTCTTCCACCGGACAGGCGAAAGTTGCCGCTTCCTGTCTGAATCCGGCATCGGCAGATGAAACTGCAATAATTCTCCCTGACGGGAAGCTGTTGATGCCTCTGCTCAATTCCATCCCTTCAGATATTGACAGGATCAACGTCACGATGGGTTATTCACTTTCAAACAGCGCTCTCAGTTCTTTGATGGGAATGCTCTCCTCGCTTCAGCTCAACAAAAGACGCTCTGAGGAGGGATTCAATTTTTATCATAAAGACGTTCTTGCTATATTGACGCATCCTTTTATCATAGATGCGGCGAAGGAAGAGGCGGCATCCATAAAGAATGACATAATACAGTCGAACCGTATTCGCTATGCTTATGACGGTGAGAATGAACTGTTGAAGACAGTTTTCTCCGGTGTGGAGAATTGTAACGAAGCCTGTGACTGGCAGCTCTCCATCATAGACCTTCTGGCTGCTTTTATCCCTCCGCTTGAGAAAGAGTTTGCTTACGGATATTACAAAGCTATCGTGCGTATCAGGGATCTGAAGATTCCTATGGAGCCGAAGACCTATTTCAAATTCTTGAGGCAGATTACCTCCAAGCTCAACGTTCCGTTTGTCGGCGAGCCGTTGCAGGGACTTCAGATTATGGGCCCTCTTGAGATGCGTGCGCTTGATTTTGAGAACGTCATCATTCTCTCGGTGAATGAAGGCATTTACCCTGCCAAAGTACACGGACATTCGTTTATCCCTTACAATCTCAGATTCGGATACGGTCTGCCGACGATAGAGGATCTGGATGCAATATCTACGTATCATTTCTACAGGAGTCTCTACAGAGCTCGAAAAGTGACTCTGCTCTATGACAGCCGTACTACCGGACTGAACGTTGGGGAGGAGAGCCGTTTCATAAAGCAGTTGAAATATCACTATCGCCTTCCTCTCAAGGAGAAGGTCTGCACTTACGAAGTGATGCCGTCACCATGCAAAAATGACACGCTGGTGAAGAATGATGACGTGCTGACTCAGATCAGAGAGCGTTTTCTGGTGGATGGAAAGCCTTTCAGCGCCTCTTCCATCAACGATTACCTGAACTGCCAGGCAGAATTCTACTATAAGCACATTGTGGGCATAAGAGATGAGGATACGGTAAGTGACGACGTCGAGGCCAACGAATTCGGAACGATTTTCCACCAGACGATGGAGAAGATTTACAAAGAATTTGAAGGCAAGGTAGTCACTGCCGATCTTCTGGACGGGTTGATGAAGAATGAGACGAGAATAGGCGCCATGATTGAAAGTGAACTGAGGCGGGTAAAGAATCTGCGCAATGCTCCGGTCGCAGGCAAACTGCTCATTACTGTCCGTGTGGTGCAGAAGCTTGTGCTTCAAACACTTAAGAATGACAAGGCGATAGCTCCATTTACCTACATAAGGGGAGAAGAGAAGTATTACAACGATCTTGAGGTGGAGCTTCCAACCGGTCCGGAGAAGGTGAAATTCATCGGTGTAATAGACCGGCTCGACCTTCACGAAGGAACTCTGAGAATCTGTGACTACAAAACCGGATACGTAAACGACAACGAATTAAACCTGAGAGCCGGTCTTGCAAAAGCGTTTGACCCAACCGACTCGTCGCGTCCTGAAATTCTTTTGCAGACGGTTCTGTACTCTTGGCTTGTAAAGAACTCCGGAAGCAGTTACAGGAACTACGACAAGAGAGTTATGATTTACAAGTTGAAGAGTGCTTTCAATAGCCAACCGTTATCTCTGGATGTCCCCGATGATATCTATGAGGAATTGGAAGAGGGTCTGAAACAGTTGATTGCCGAGTTGTTTAATCCTGAGCTCCCGTTCAGCTATTCTCCCGAACAAAGGCGGTGTCAGTTCTGCCCCGCATTTGAAATATGCCCAAAGAAAATTAATTCAAATGATTGATTGACAGAGGATAGAGATATATAAAGCTTCTGCGGGCAGTGGTAAGACCGAGACCTTGAGCCGGAATTATATAAAACTGCTCCTCAATGACACGGCGGACGAAAATGATGCATACCGTCATATTCTCGCTGTGACTTTTACCAACAAAGCCACGGATGAGATGAAGGAGCGTGTCCTGAGCAAGCTTTATCAGTTTAGCAGAGAGGATTCAGAGACCGGCAGAAAAGCAAAATCTGTTCTGATTCATCTGCTTCACGATTATTCGGCATTCTACATCTCCACGATTGACAGATTCTTTCAGCTTGTAACCCGTTCTTTTGCAAGAGAAATCGGCCAGTACGCCTCATACAGAGTGGAACTTGACGAAAATTCAATCCTTGAGCAGGCGATTGAAAACATGTTCAATTCTCTGGAAAGGGATGAAAACAAAGACCTTCTGAAGTGGCTCGTCAACTGTGCAATCAACCAGCTTGAATTCAAAGGCACGAACAACATAGAAAAAGAGTTGCTCGACATGGCAAGCCTCTTCCTGAAAGAGGATTTCAGAATCAAAAAGCTCAAGGCTCTCGAAGCGGGGAGATTCTATACAGACCGAAACCGTATAGAAGAATTGGAAAAGGGGATCAGGAAGAATGTGAAAGACTGGGAGAGTCAGGTTGTAGAGCTGGTAAAGAATGCGCTTCGCATCGTATCTGACGCGGGATTGTCGCCAAAAGATTTTACACAAGCTAAA
>JAFSTD010000086.1 GCA_017450655.1 Bacteroidales bacterium
CGTATTTATCCATTATTTATAATGTTTAGATTATTATTCTGTAGGGATGTCTTTGTTAACGTTCTTTGAACCGAGGAGGGCGAAGAACAGGATGTAAAGCAAACCGATTGCAGGAACAATGTAACTTGCCATATAACCTGCGCCGTCAGCAACTGCATTTTGAACGACTGTCAGAATACCGCCACCGCATACCAGTGTCATGAAGATACCTGATGCAGGAGCTGTGTATTTACCCAAGCCTTCCGCTGCAAGGTTGAAAATGTTACCCCACATAACTGAAGTGCAAAGACCGCAGCAAACCATGAATATCATCTTGACAGGAACCTGAGCGCCTCTGAAAGGAACTGTAAGTGACTCAGGGAGGCAGATGATGCACAAAACAAACAGCAAAGCGATTGTACCTACAGTGGTAAGCATTGCTTTAGAAGAAACCTTACCGCCGACTGATGCGCCGATAAGACGTCCGAACAGCATGAACAGCCAGTAAGCAGCCACGAATGTTCCGGCAACTGCAGGGCCTACCGTTGGCATATTTGACATATACAGGTTTGCAGTATTAGGAATACCTACTTCAACGCCTACATAGAAGAAGATTGCGATTGCGCCCAAAACGAAGTGACGGAAAGAAAGCGGGCTGTGAGCGTTCTTCTGCACGTTGCCTGCAAGGCGGGCAGCTTTCTCCTCAGCAGTTTCCATATGAGGCTCAGGGATCTTGGTGAACAGCAAAACTACGAATGCAAGTGCAAAAATCAACATTGCGATGATCATGACAGGAACTACTTGGATTACCTGAGCATTTGCAACTGTACCACCGACAATCCAACCAACAAGGTAAGGCGCCAATGTTCCACCGACAGAGTTACAAACACCTCCGAACTGGATGAGCTGGTTTCCTCTGTTTCCACCGCCTCCGATTGTGTTGAGCAACGGGTTGACAACGGTGTTGAGCATACGCATTGAGAAGCCTGCGATAAATGCACCGACTACGTAAACAGCGAATGAAGCTGCGAAACCTGAAATAAGCTGAACGCCTACACCGAGGATTCCGACCAAGATTGCTGCAAGGCCTGTGAATTTGTAGCCTTTACGTTTTGCAATGATACCTGCAGGGATACCCATACAAGCATAAGCGATGAAGTTTACGAAAGTACCAAGTTGTGCCAAAGCGTTTGATACTCCGAATTGTGCTTTAACTACTACTCCCATTGATCCGGCCAAATTGGTCACGAATGCAATCATGAAGAACATAAAGTACATCATGATAATAGGAATCACGTTACTGTTTTGTTTAGATTCAGTCATAATAATTATTAATGAAATGATTATTGATTGCGTTTTATCTTTCAAAATTAGCACATTATTTTTACAATAGCAATGCAAGAAAAAGTATGAATTATCAAAATTATTGTTATATTTGTGGTTCAAAGGAAAATACTAACATAACATTAATGATATGAAAAAATTATTCACTATTGTCGCATTGGCTCTTATCACATTGAGTGTCAATGCTCAAGATTTCCAAAAGAATTGGTATCTCCAATTGCAAGGTGGTGTTGGTTACACCGTAGGTGAGTCAGGAATCGGCAATTTGCTTTCTCCTGCTGCTGCTCTTAACCTTGGTTGGAACTTTGCACCTGCATGGACATTGAGATTCAGTGCTCAAGGTTGGCAAGGTAAAGGCGCAGCCGTTATTCCGGTTGAGTCTATTTACAAATTCAATTATCTGCAAGGAACAGCCGACATCATGTTGAATCTGGCATCAATCGGTAACTACGATTTCTACCGTGTATTCAACCCTTACGTATTCCTCGGTATAGGTCTTGCTGCAGGTTTGCACAATGAGGCTCCTAACTATACAACTATGGAGTATCGCTGGAACAAATCTAAATATATCCCTATGGGTAAAGCAGGTATCGGCGCTGACTTCAGACTTTCAGACGTAGTTTCTCTGGGTCTTGAGTACAACGTATCAGGCTTCCACGATAAATTCAATTCTAAGAAAGCAGGTAACCCTGACTGGCAACATGACTTGTTGCTCGGTCTCAAGTTCGATTTCGGCCGTCACGCTCCTGTAGCTCCAATGCCAATCGTAACTGAACCTGTTGTTTATTCACAACCAGAACCAGCTCCTGCTCCAGTTGTTGAGCAAAGACCTGCTCCACAACCACAACCAAGACCAGCTCCAAGATTCATGGGCAAGACTGACAATGTCTTCTTCCTTCTTGACCAAGCTGTTATTCGTCCTGAGGAGCAAGTTAAGATTGACGAGATTGTTAAGGTTATGAAAGAGAACCCTACTTCAACTATTACCGTTACAGGTTATGCAGACGTTGAGACAGGTACTGCAGCTTACAACTTGAAACTTTCTAAGCAACGTGCACAAAACGTAGCTGACGCTATCGTTGCTGCAGGTATCGCTCCTTCAAGAGTAACTGTAGATGCTAAAGGTTCTTCAGAGCGTCCATTCTCATTGCAAGCAATGAACCGTGTTGCTATCTGCGTAGTAGCACCGGGTGCTCAACAATAATCAGTCTTAGAATTGATAACAAAAAAGGAAGACCTCGCGGTCTTCCTTTTTTCGTTTGGTTTATATTGGTTTGGTTCAGGTTAGATGCCTGTGTAAGTTTCCGGGGTAATGGCCAGCATCTCTTTCTTTACGGAATCACTGACTTCAAGAGAATTGATAAAATCGGTGATAATCTCTTTCGTGATGGCCGAACCCGTTCTGGTAAGTGCCTTTAGCGTCTCGTAAGGATTAGGATATCCTTCCCTGCGCAAAATAGTCTGAAGACCTTCCGCTACCACCGCCCAGTTGTTCTCGAGATCTTTTTCCAGTTTGGCTTCATTCAAAACGAGCTTTCCAAGGCCTTTGGCCAGGGAGTTGAAAGCGATCATTGAGTGAGCCACCGGAACGCCTACGTTTCTCAGGACTGTAGAATCGGTCAGGTCCCTTTGCATTCTCGAGATAGGCAGTTTCTCCGACAGATGTCCGTAAATTGCGTTCGCCACGCCGAGATTTCCTTCGGCATTCTCAAAATCAATAGGATTGACCTTATGAGGCATAGCTGAAGAGCCGACTTCACCGGCTTTTATCTTCTGCTTGAAATAGTCCATTGAGATATACATCCAGATATCCCTCGAGAGGTCGATCAGGATGACGTTAATGCGGCGAAGGTTGTCAAAAATGGCGGCCAGATTGTCGTAATGCTCAATTTGGGTGGTAGGATACGACCTACGCAACCCGAGAGAAGCCACATACGACTCTGCAAATGCATTCCAATTGACGGCCGGATATGCTACGTGGTGGGCGTTCATATTGCCGGTAGCGCCGCCGAATTTTGCCGGATATTTCTGTCCCTTCAATTGAGACATCTGCTCTTCGAGTCTTGCCACGTACACTGCGAGCTCTTTACCCAACCTTGTAGGGGAAGCCGGCTGTCCGTGAGTGCGGGCAAGCATCGGGACGTCCTTCCATTCGTATGAATAATCTTTGAGGGTAAGCAACACCTTATATAATAAAGGGAGATAAGCCTCATTGACCGCATCCAGCAGAGAGAGCGGTATTGCGGTATTGTTTATATCCTGCGAGGTCAGTCCGAAATGGACGAATTCTCCGTAACGAGGGTCGATGCCCATTTGGGAGAACTTATGCTTGATGAAATATTCTACAGCCTTGACATCATGGTTGGTAGTCTTCTCTATCTCCTTCACCTCTGAAGCGTCCTCCATTGAGAACTTCTTGTAGATGTCCCTCAGATTGCCGAAAAGATTCTTGTCAAAACTCTCGAGCTGAGGGAGAGGAATCGAGCAAAGTGCGATGAAGTATTCGATCTCCACTCTGATTCTGTAACGGATCAAGGCGAACTCTGAAAAATATTCTCCGAGAATGTCGACGCCCTGGCGATAACGGCCGTCAACCGGAGAAATAGCTGTCAATGGTGTAAGCATAATATTCTATAGGTTCTTAATCAACTACAAATTTACAAAACTAAACGACAACATCCACAACTTTGCCGATGGAGGATTTGTCGTAAGGACGCACCACCCTTATGTAATTGCGGGTGTAACCGACCATCATTCCCCCTTTGAGAGTGCTCTCAAACAACACTTTTTCGGGTTTGCCGATAAAAGAGCCGCAATATTCCGAATGAAGCCTTTCGCATAGTTCTTCCAGCCTGTTCACCCTCTTCGTCTTGACGCTGTCCTGTACTTGGTCCGGCAATCCTGCGGCGACGGTATTGGTTCTGCGGGAGTAAGGGAAAATATGGATGAATGCAGGTCTAATTCTTTCCAGGAATCTGTAGGTAACTTCGAAGTCTTCGTCAGTTTCGCCCGGGAAGCCTACAATTACGTCTATTCCGAAGAATACGTCCCCCATTTTGCTCCGGATGTAATCAATCTTTTTTTCGAAGAATCCGGTAGTATACCTGCGGTGCATCGCTTCAAGAATTCTGTCGCAACCGGATTGGAGAGGAATGTGAAAATGAGGCAGGAACTTCTCGCAACCGGCTATCCAGTCCACGATTTCATCCGTGAGAAGATTCGGCTCTATGGACGATATTCTGTAACGCTCAATACCTTCCACCGCGGCAAGTGCCTTAAGCAGATCAGCGAATGATTCTCCGGTCGTCCGACCGAAATCACCTATATTCACACCTGTCAGGACAATCTCTTTGACTCCGGTGGCGGCGATCTCCTCGGCTTGCCTTACAATCTCGGGGATTGCGGCATTTCTGCTCACTCCTCTGGCGAGAGGTACGGTACAGTAAGTGCAGAAATAGTTGCATCCATCCTGGACTTTCAGGAAAGAACGGGTTCTCTCCCCCGAAGAATACGCGTTGTAATAAGAACGGATCTCTTTATAGGGCGTAACCAACTCTTTTTGAGGAGAAAGGTCTCCGACCGCAATTTCAAAAGTATCTTTCTTGTGCTCCGACCCTACTACCGCATAGACACCCTCGAGAGCGGAGATTTCTTCGGGTTTGAGCTGAGCGTAGCATCCCGTCACCACGATTCTGGCCTCAGAATTGAGCTTATGAAGCCGTCTGATGATGTTTCTGCACTTCTTGTCGGCATGCTCCGTTACGGAGCAGGTATTGACAATATAGATGTCGGCAGGCTTGGAGGCCGACACTGTCTGATAGCCTGCAGCAACCGCTTTTCGCGCGTAGGAAGAGGTCTCGGCATAATTGAGCTTACACCCGAGAGTGACGAAAGCGATTGTACTCTGCATAATCAGTATTCCAGTGTTACGGAAGCGGTTGCTCCCATGTAGTCCAACGGTTCTCCTTCAAACGGAGGATTAATCTTTGTGACGGTCACCGAGCATTTTTCTATGGTCGGAAACTCTCTTTTTATCGCTTCCAATATTCTTGAGGCAACATTCTCTATCAAGTTGGAATGAACGGTCATCTCCTTTTTAATCAGAGAATAAACCGAACCGTAATCAACGGTTTTGGTTAAATCGTCGCTCTTGGCAGCCTCTTCGAGATTCAGGAAGCAATCCAGATCAATTCTGTACCAGCCCCCTTCTTTCCGCTCGATGTCAAGGCAACCGTGGTAAGCGTAAAACATCAGATTGTTGAGAGAAATCTTGTTCATAATATTATTTTTCTGAGAATACGAAAACACAAGGGCGTTTGCCTATTTTAAACTGAGAATTCCTCCACTGAGCAATGCTCCTCGTGACGATTGTCTGGGTAGGCAAAGTGATGTCGGCAGCAATGCAAAGTTGAGTGTCCGGGGAACAGACCGCCAGAAAATCAGCGAATAAAGAGTCGTTGCGGTAAGGAGTCTCGATACAGATCTGGGTCTGACCGCTCTGGGCAGAATATTTCTCCAACCGCTTGATCTCGCTTCTGCGCTGGTCGGCTTTCACCGGAAGGTAGCCGTTGAATGCAAACGACTGCCCGTTAAGGCCGGAAGACATCAGCGCCAACATCAGGGAAGAAGGGCCGACGAAAGGCACTATCTCCACGCCGTGTTTGTGCGCAAGGGAGACCAAAGCGGCTCCCGGATCGGCCACGGCAGGCAATCCTGCTTCTGAAAGAAGACCTACATCCACTCCGGAGTCGAGAATCTCAACGTATTTCTCGGCATCCGCCTGTGTGGAGTGTTCATTCAATTCGTGAAAGGTAAGCGTATCTATTCTTCCTTTAAGACCTGCCGCAGACAGAAACCTGCGCGCTGAGCGGGTCTCCTCGACTATAAAAACGTCCAGTTTCTGGACAATTTCAAAAATGGGGTTAGTTAAAACCGAATGTAAATCACCCTCTCCGAGAGGGGTTGGAATAAGAAATAATCGCCCTTTCATTTCTCAAAGATAAGGAGAAATCCCTATCTTTGTTTAATATGAGTTGTAAAATTACTTTCATGGGGACCGGGACATCCCAGGGAGTTCCGATTATTGCGTGTGACTGCGAAGTGTGCAGGTCAACTGATCCTCGCGACAAGAGACTTCGGTCTTCGGTTCTTTTTGAGACTGAAGGGTACCGGATACTGGTTGACGCCGGCCCCGATTTCAGATATCAGATGCTTCGCGCTTCTGTCAAGCACCTTGACGCCATTTTACTGACTCACAATCATAAAGATCATACCGGAGGGCTCGATGACTTGCGCGCCTTCAACTGGATTGAAGGTAGGGCCGTTCCCATTTACTGCGAAGAATACGTCCGGGAATCTCTGAAAAAAGAGTACGCATACGTATTCGCTAAATACAAGTATCCCGGCATTCCGGAATTTGAAATGCATAACATAGATGAAAAGCCGTTCTTCATCGGACCTGTAAAAGTAACCCCCATAAGGGCATATCATTACAAACTCCCGGTACTGGGATTCAGAATCGGAGACATCTCCTACGTGACGGATGCCAATTTCATTCCCGAAGAAGAATTTGAAAAGCTCAAAGGGAGCAAGGTATTCATAATCAATACAGTGAAAATGGGACATCACATATCTCACTTCTCCCTGCAAGAGGCTCTCGACGTAATTGAAAGGGTCGGCGCCCCACAGTCATACCTGACGCATCTGTCTCATCAGCTTCCAAAACACATAAAGTTATTATCTTTGCTCCCCGAAGGGGTTTACCCCGCATATGACGGACTGTCTGTTGAAGTATGAAACACGGAACTCTCTGCAAACGATTCACGGTCATAGCCTTTGCCTTAATTTCGGTATTGGCGGCCACGTCCTGCACCGAATACTGGGGTCTTGAAAAGAAGCACGGCGAGGCCTCCAGAGCCATTCTCATATACTTCGCAGGCAACAATAACCTGTCATACTATATGAAGCAGAATCTGAACGACATCTACGGGACAAACTTCGTCCCAAGATACACTTCCGACACAGTTCTGCTCGTATTTGAACATATGATCGACAGGACTCCGCTGCTGAGAAGGTATTACCGTACGGACCAGGGGGATCTGATCGGAGAGGTAATCACAGTGTATGACAAGTCATTCTCTTCCGGCAAGGTGGAAAGCTTCACTCAGGTTGAGAAGGAGGCTTTCAGCAAATTTCCTGCTAAATCCAAGGGATTGATGGTCTCTTCACACGGCTCGGGATGGCTGCCTGAAGGGTACTATTCGGATCCTCAGGACTTCAGCGAGGACAGACTCATTCAGTTTCAGATGGAAAGGACCTTGGATGAAGGAATCGTCAAAAGTTCAGATCCGGAGACTGACAATAAGAGCATCTGCTACGACGGCTATCTTGAGTTCGACGTCGCCAAGTGGGCGAAAGCGATGAATGAGCATTATGAATTCATCTGCCTGGACGCCTGCTTTATGTCATCGATTGAAGTTGTTTACGAGCTCAGGCACAATGCCGACTACATTCTCGCCTCTCCTACTGAGATTCTGGCCTACGGATATCCATATAAGGAGGTGTTCGACAATCTGATTCTGGGCGGTGAGAGCAATCTCAAAAACTTCTGTAATGAGATGCTGGCCTACCATCTGCAACAGGAAAGGTCATGCACGATTACCCTCACCAAATGCTCCGGACTGGAGATGCTCGCATCCTTCACCAGGCAGTTGTATGCCCAACGCAAAACGGAAAGGGCTGCCGTAAATCCGAACGCCGTTCAGCCGTTCTTCAGGTCTTCTGACGACTGGTTCTACGACCTGGGCGACTACATTGAGCATTTTGCGACTCCCGAAGAATACCAGGCCTATGACCTCCTCCTAAGAAAGGTGGTGATTAACAAAGCCAATACCAGCAAATTCCTCTCCCTGCCTATAATAAAGAATTCGGGCCTCAGTACTTATATTCCCAAGGCCCGATATCCTAAACTGAACGCTTATTACAAAACTCTGGAGTGGAATAAAGACACCAACTCCATCGGAGAATAATTATTTCCCAAAGTATCTTTTGTACAAGCCCTCGAAGCCCTTACCGTGGCGAGCTTCGTCTTTTGCCATTTCATGAACGGAATCGTGAATAGCGTCATATCCCAGCTCTTTTGCACGGGTGGCAATCTTCTTCTTGCCTTCGCAGGCGCCGCATTCAGCTTCCATTCTCTTTTTAACGTTGGTTTTGGTATCCCAGACAATTTCACCGAGCAGTTCGGCGATTCTGGCAGCGTGATCTGCCTCTTCAAAGGCATAGCGCTTGAATGCTTCCGCAATCTCAGGATAACCTTCTCTGTCAGCCTGACGGCTCATAGCCAGGTACATACCCACTTCTGAGCACTCACCTGCAAAGTGATCTTGCAAACCTTGCCATACTTGCTCATCGCAACCTTTTGCAACACCAAGTTTATGCTCGTCTACCCAGACGAGGCCTCCCTCGTCTTTCAGTTCTTCAAATTTCTCAGCAGGAGCCTTGCAAAGAGGGCACTTCTCAGGTGGTTCCGGTCCTTCATGGATGTAACCACATACTGTACATCTCCATTTCTTACTCATAGTTATCTATTATTAGTGTGAATATTATGCCCAAATATAATATTTTTTTGTACTTTTGCGCGACTAAAAACAAAAAAGGTTTTTGGTGTAATGGGAAAAGAGACCGGAAACGTTTTTCTGACCCTTTTTGAGTAACACATTTTTTATTATCATGAAACAAATCACACTCAACGGCACAAGCCGTACAGTCGGTTCTAAATCCGACATCAAAGCCCTTCGTAAAGAAGGCAAAGTTCCTTGCGTTGTTTATGGCAACGGCGTTGCAAATCTGAACTTCTCAGCTGAAGTAAAAGAATTCAAAACTATTACAGACACTCCTGCTTCTCACATCGTCAATCTCGTAATCGACGGTAAAGAGTATTTGGCAGTTCTTCACGATGTACAGTACCATCCTCTTACTGACGAGCCTCTTCACGCAGATTTCCTCGCAGTAAATGAGAAGAAACCTATCGCCATCGATGTTCCTGTAAGAGTTTTCGGTAATTCTGAAGGTGTAAAACAGGGTGGTAAACTGACAGTCAATGTCAGAAAACTTCGCGTAAGCGGCCTCCTCAAAGACCTTCCTGACGAGTTGCCTGTTGACATAACCACTTTGAAACTTGGCAAGCAAATCAATGCCGGTGACTTGAACTTCGATAAGATTTCAATTATCAGTCCTAAGACCACCATCGTCTGCGCTGTCAAGGCTACCCGTAACGTCACTGAGGCTGAAGCTCCAGCTGCTGAGCAATCACAACCACAACAGTAATATCTTCGGGTATGAACTACTTGATCGCCGGATTAGGTAATATTGGCGCAGAGTACGCTTCTACCCGTCACAATATGGGTTTTATGGTATTGGATGCCCTTGCGGGGGCATCCAATGTCATTTTTCAGACCGAACGCTACGGAGACGTAGCAACTCTCTCACTCAAAGGGAATAAAGTAACTCTTCTCAAACCGTCCACCTATATGAATCTTAGTGGAAAGGCGGTGCGATACTGGACGAAGAAGCTGGACATTCCAAACGAAAGGCTTCTGGTTGTTCTGGACGATATCGCACTCCCGTTCGGTACCCTCAGAATGAGAAAAAGAGGCAGTGACGGCGGACACAACGGTCTGAAAAGCATCGACTACTGCCTGATTTCAGATGATTACGCCCGCCTCCGCATCGGAATCGGGCACGGTTTCGCGGAAGGAGGTCAGATAGACTTTGTCCTCGGAGAATTGATCCCGGAAGAGAAAGAAATTCTCCCGCAGGTTCTTGCGACGGCATCTGAAGCAATCAAGTCATTTGTTCTGGAGGGAGCCGACTCCGCAATGAATAAATACAATACTAAGAAAAATCACTCCTCAGAAGACCACAAGTCCGAATAAAGGTCGTCCAGCATACGACGCTCCTTTTTCGTAGGTCTTCCCGTTCCCCTGTCCCTTTTTACAAAGAATGTCTCCGTCGGAGCGTGAAGCTTCTCCAGTTCCGACTCCGGGGTAAGATTCTCGGCATATTCGCTTACCAGCTTAGCGCCCTGCCTCTTTTCAATCGGAGCGAGAACTTTATAAGTGTAGTGAATCGCCCCTTTTCTGACGGTAATGATGTCTCCCGACTTGACTTCCCGGGAAGGCTTTGCCTCCTGGCCGTTCACGGTTATTTTGGAGCCTTTGCAAGCATCTGTAGCATCTGTGCGGGTTTTGAAAACCCTGATTGCCCACAGGAATTTGTCCAATCTGGTTGAATCCGACATAATCTTTTATTTTACGTAACTGTCTTCCGGCTCTTTCTGCTCTCTGACTGAAATTTCCAGAAGTTCTGCCTTGCCCCCTACGGGGATTAAAGTGAAAGTATCCAGACTGGCCGGGATTAAAATGGATTCGAGGCTGTTCAGTACGTAAAACGTACCGTCAACGTCAATGTCGACACGGCCACCCACGGAAGTATAAACTACGAACCCGTTGAATTTGTCCATATTGACCTCAACGGGAGAGGACAAATCTATTTTATTGACTGAGAATCTGTCGGTATCGACAGGGCCGTTGCGAAAGGCTTTTGCATCGTATTTATTATAATCTATGCAGTCTATCGCCTCTTCTACAAGCAACTCTCTTTCTTTATCGTCTCTGTGCCAGTCATACAGCCGCATCACCACATCGCTGGGCTGAGACACCTCGACAAGAAGCAGACCTCCTCCGGCTGAATGCACGGTGCCGGGAGTAATCAGGAAACTGTCTCCTTTTTTCGGAACGTACTCATTCATCAGGAGAGGCAGAGTTCCATCCTGACAGGCTTTATAGAACTGCTCCACGGTCACTTTCTCCTTGAATCCCATATAAACCCTTGCAGAAGGGTCGGCATCCACTACATACAGAAACTCTTGTTTTCCGTAAGAATAATACCTCTCAAAAGCGGTTTCGTCATCCGGGTGTACCTGAACCGAGAGATTCCCGTGGGCTTCCAGAAGCTTCACGGTCAAAGGGAACTGCAATTGGAAGAAATCGAAGATATTATCCCCCACAAGCTCACCCATATAGGTCTCAAGCAGATCCGCAAGATCATTCTCAGCCAGGAAACCGTTCTCGATCATAGAGCTCTCACCGGCCAGATCGAATATTTCCCAGACCTCTCCTGTCGGAGATTCGTGCTCTTCGGCCCGCAATTGCTTATTGTACTTGGCGATAAGACTTTCTCCGCCCCAGACCTTATTCTTGAGAGTCGGTATGAACTTCAAAGGATACAGTTTCTTCATCTTTTTTAGTCAGCTTTTTATTGAGAATATATAATGCAACTACAGTCACTGCAAATAACACTCCATAGAGAATGTAATACGTGGTATGGGGCAGAATGCTGAAGAACGTGTCGTCAACCTCAGCATCAGGCAGCAACAACCCCATTATCTGGGAGAACGTATTGTTCGCAAAATGGATGAATACGCAGGCCCAGAAACTGTGGGTACGGTAGTAGACCCATCCTATGAAACATCCTACGATGAATGCGGGTATTGACTGCCACGGATTCATATGGATAAATGCGAATATGAATGCCGAAAGCAGAATCGCTTTCACCGGAGTAGTGTGGCAAAGCAGGCCGCGCAGAATTGTCCCGCGGCACAGGAATTCTTCACAAAGCGGGGCGAGAACGGATGCGGCGAGAAACAGATCCAGAGACCCGCTCTCTCCGAATGTCTTTTCAAACAGTTCTTTCATCCTGTCCGACATGGGGATCCAACTGTAGAGCGGCTCCACCACGTATGACAGAGAGATCAAGACCAGCAACAACAGAATCAGAGTCCATACCGGGCCGAGAGGACCGAAAGATGGACTGTCAACTGCCACATATTCACCACTTTGCTCTGAAAGCCTTCTTCCCCTTGCCAGAATCCACCAGATAACTGGCACCATCGAGAGCAGATAAATCACACTCTGGGGGAGTGTCGGCAGACCTGCTTTGTAGAGTACTGACACAAGGGCCACTACGCCCAGACTTCCCACCAGCAGGAAAATTGCAGTCAGGAGCCAGCTTTCCGCCACGTTCGGAACAAAATATTTTACATTTTTGAAGCTATAGCGCATATTGTCTTCAAATTTACATAAATTTGTGTTTAATGAGCGTTTTAGGAGACAAAATCAGAGAGCTGAAGAGCCGTCATTCTATCTTCAGGTTTATTCTCAACAAGTGGGCGATTGCGACCATCGTCTTCCTCGTCATAATCTGCTTTGTCGACCGTAACAACGTCTTCAACCTTGCAAGGACAAACTCCACTCTAAGGAGCCAGAAAAGGCAGGAAATCTATCTGCGGGAAGCCATTCAGAGCACGGGCGAAAAGATTGACCAGCTCAAATCCAACGCCGACACTCTTGAAATGTTTGCAAGGGAGAATTATTATTTCCAAGAGAAAAATGAGGATGTCTATATCGTCAAGTAGCCGGATTGCCACCCTGTTTGCAATCATTCTTCTATTGTCCGGCTGCGAGAAATTCAACCTGGCTCCGTACAACGGGGCCGACATTTCCGACTACAGCGCAAAACAGTTCCTTTACAATGTTTATATGACTGAGAATTCCGAAGTCGAGAGGAATACCCGTATTAAAACCGGTTATTACTATTGGTACAACAAGGTGGTTAAAAGAGACTTCTTCTCCGATGAATCGGTCGAATCATTTTTTGACGGCATTCTCTATCCGGGGGACAGGTGGAGTTGGATGACCACCGCCAATGAGTGGATAGCCTTGCAGCAGGGAGTTGTCTACGGCACTTTCGGGGCAAGTTTCGGACAGGCTATAGAGTATTACGATAACTACGACATTAAGGTGAGATACGTGTATCCGGGTTCACCTTTTGACGAAGAGGGAGTGACCAGGGGATGGACGCTTACAAAAATCAACGGCACCCCGTGGCGGCAGTTGAGCCTCAACGAAGTCAACAATACGCTTCTCTACCCCTCTACATCAAAGAGTTATTCATTCACATTCCTGGATCTGAACGGTGTCGAGCATGAGTTCTCCACAACGCCTGCAGCAGCCCTTAACACCAGATCTTCCCTGATTACGAAAATCTTCACGGTAAAGGATTATTTCATTCTGGGTCCTTCTGAAAAAGTGGGTTATTTTCATCTGCTGAGTTTCAAATACAGTATGGCCGAGGATATCCTCTCCGCTATACTTTTATTTAAGGAACACGGGGTCAAGAAACTCATTCTCGACTTAAGATATAACCAGGGAGGAGACGCCACTTCATCCGCTCTTCTTATAAACTTGCTTGCAAATGCAGACTGCAACGGAAAAGTCTTCTCATTCAGAGAACACAACGACAGAATGGCCGATCTCAACTCTTCGCAAACGGTTACCTACTCCGAAGATTATTCTCTCGGACTGACCGATCTGTACATTATTGCCGGGGAAGGGTCCGCCTCCGCCAGCGAGGTGGTAATCAACGGCCTCAAGCCTCTGATGAACGTCAAGCATGTAGGAGACACGACATACGGGAAACCGAACGGGATGTACACTCTGTATTTCCCGGGGGACAATAACGCTTACAGCCAATATTCCAAAGGTAATTACAACAATCTGAAATACGTATTCCTCCCTATCTGCTATTATAACCTGAACGGACGCGGAGAAAGGATACCTGATACCGGTTTAGTTCCGGACAATTACAGGCCGGATGATCTGTTCCATGACTTTGGCCCGGAAGAGGACAATATCCGCGCCTGCCTATACCATATCTCCCAAAACACCTATCTTCCTCTGCCGGAAGTAACGAAAAGCAGAGGCGGTCGCGGCAAAGTTTTAAAAATAAGTGAAGAAAATATCAATAAAAATTACGGAATTAGCACAATTAATTTTGACATTAATTATTAAAATATTATCTTCGTTAGCACATTACGAAACATTTTATCAACTAATCTAAATTATATTACTATGAAAAAACTAGTTGCACAAATCCAAGCTGAATTCGAAGTATTCCAGAAAAATGCTGAGGCTCAAGTAGTTAAAGGTAACAAAGCTGCCGGCACACGTGCTCGTAAAGCTGCTCTTAACCTTGCAAAATTGATGAAGGAATTTAGAAAAGTATCAGTTGCAGAAGCTAAAAAATAATTTTTTAGAAGAAATTGATCTTCGCTACCCAAGTAATGGGTAGCGTTTTTTTTATCTAGGAATGACTATTCCCGTGTTTTCGACGTCATTCCACCACCACTGATTGTAACCGGTCTTCTTGACAGTTCTCATTTCCAGAGTCATTGCGGAGACTTCCCCTCCTTCAGGCCTGTATGTAATCATAAAAGTTGCTACGGAATCGGTTGCCGGATGCTCTACCTGAAGAAAAGCAGTTTGGTCGTCTTTCTGGAGTCGATACTCGGTACCATCAGATTTCCAGGCATTTTGATAATTGAGTCCGTCATCCACCACAACATTCTCCCCCCCAATATAGAGTCCGCGGTAACTGACCATCTTGAAGGAGATCAGGTCCTCTGTCTCGATGATGGCCTCCTCGTTGGAAGGTAACGGATCAGGGCAGGAAACCGCCAACAGCATTATCGGGGACAATGCCAGTGCAATTCTCAGCGCTTTAATTGTATGTTTTGAACTGTTTCTCATTTTACGGTAACTGTCTTTTCCAGGTGATAAAAATCCGAATTGTCCAGAGAATAGATAACCTTAATCGTGTACGTGCCCGGGAGTTGGAACGTTATGGTCTTTCCATCATATTCTATACCGTTCAGATACCATTGCTGAAATACTGTCTCCTCTTTCAAGTTGATGATACGAAGGTCTATGGAGTTGCCCACATCATAATAAGGCCTCATCTCAGCTATCAGAGGGTAGCTTGAAATCTCCTGAATTGTGGTAAAGTCAAAGCCGTAACTCTTTCCGACGAAACCATCATCGGTCATGGCCAGTTCACAATGGTATTTCTGACCCGGAATAAGGCCTTTTACAGTACACTTCTTGCCGTGAACCAGAAGGGTGTCTCTCGTCTCCACTCCGGCATGGCCATACATTACAAGCCAGTCGTCGGAATGGTATTCTTTATTCTGAGTCCACTCGAGATATATGTCGCGCTGGTTAACTACGGTCTTGCAACTTGCAACCTCCGGAATCTTCCAACCTATATCCTCCACGACGTCAAAGGCGATTCTGTTGTCGGGAGTCAAGGATATATTGGTCAATCCTATGCCCGTGCCGCTGCCGTTCCAGGAGAGAATTGGCTTCGTATTCTTTGACAGAATGGTCGAGGTTGCGTGCGGATAGAACATTTCACTGAGATTGTTGTTGCCTATCGCATCAAACAGTGTAACGCACGGGTGAGCGGCCGCACAATTGACGGCATTCAGAATCCAGCGGATATAAGCTTTCAGATAGCCTGCATACTCCTGCGACTTATCTATATGATACACCAGCAATCCCTTTCCTCCTATGTGCGCATCCCATTTTCCTCCGTCGCGATATTCTATCAGAAAATACTCGTTTGGGATTTGTGTGTTTATTCTCAATGCCCTGTTGGATTTCCATATCGGGTCCAGGACGTAATGTGACCCGATTGACACGTCTTCCACCTGAAGCAGTCCAAGCAATTCTCTTTCGGGGGCATTCAAATACGGAGGTGTCCTGCCTTTGTTGTTGAAGTTGCCGTAATCCATCAGGGAAGTAGTCTTGTACAGTCCGTCAGACAACCCTTCTGTCGCTCCGTTAACGTCGTAGAAATCTATCAGTCCCAATAAGTGGAACAGTTCGTGACATATCGTACCCGGTCCGGCGAATGACGATCCGGACTCGCCGGAATTCTCGGAATAACATCCGTATGACACTATTCTCTTCCCATCCAGTACGACGCTCCGGGAGGAAATGTCTCCCAACTGGGGTATTATATCATCTTTGACTCCGCTTTCAGCCTGATTGTAGCCGGCGAACAGCAGGAAAACGTGGTCAACCACCCCGTCACCGTCGGAATCAAATCTGGAGAAATCTACCCCGGCCTTTTGGGCAGCGCGACAGGCATCTTCCACCATCTGAGGCACATTCACGTCAACGGAGAAAGTCTCGTCATGGCCGTAGAAAGAAGAACTCCTCGGGAGAGTTACAGCATCCGATACATAGAATGAGAATACATCTCTGCCGAAAATATTGTCCTTGAAATAATCTGAGACGGATCCGGCAGAACCGTAAGAATTGTACCCGGGATGGTTGAAGAGAGAATCCACTCTCACCTTAATTCTTGACTTGGTGAACTTTACGTCAAGGAATTGTACGGGGATTACAACGGTCTTTCTATAAGGAACGTCATTTACGGCTGACGCAGCATAGCAAGACGCGGAAAAAGCAAGGAGAAAGAGAATCACCAGTCGTTTTTTCACCGCTGAAATCTTTAAGGTACAATTATCAAAGTTATGCAAAAAAAAGGATATTGTCGTAAATCTATCGTATCTTTACGCCACAAAAGATTTCCTGAGAAAAATGACCGTTACCCAGCACGCCCAATTAGAAATAAGCAAGAAAGCGATTCTCAACAACTACAAGTTTTACCGCTCTCAACTGAAGCCATCGACGAAGATGCTGGTGGTCGTGAAAGCCAATTCCTACGGACACGGTGCGGAAGGGTTTGCCAAACTTCTTGAAGGAGAAGGAGTAGACTATCTGGGTGTGGCTACACCTATTGAAGGTATTGGTCTGCGCCATAAAGGTATCAACGCTCCGATACTGGTGCTTACTACCGGTATGGAGAGTTATCCCGAGATGATCAACCACAATCTGGAACCGGGAATCCCTACAATCGAAGCCCTCACTCGATTCTGCAAGGAGGTGCACAAATGCGGCAGGAAGAATTATCCGATTCACATCGCCATTGACACGGGAATGCACCGTCTCGGCTTTATGGAGAAGGAGATTGACGGCCTTATCGAGACGCTCAAGGCTACTGACGCAGTGGAGGTTAAAAGTCTCTATTCTCACCTGGCGGCAGCCGACGAAGCTAAGCACAATGAGTTTACCCTGGGTCAGATCAAGCAGTTTCAGAAGCTGAGCGACAAGATCATCAATGAACTGGGCTACAAACCTCTGAGGCATATCCTCAATTCGGCCGGCATAGATAATTTCCCTGAGTATCAGATGGATATGGTACGTTTGGGACTCGGTATATACGGGTTCAGCGGCACACATCAGGATCACCTTATGACAACCGCCACTCTCAAGTGTCCTATTCTTCAGATTAAAGAACTTGAAGCTTCGGAAGGAACCGTGGGATACGGCAGGCACGGAGTTCTCGGGCCGGGCAAAAAGAAGATTGCGACTATCTGCGTAGGATACGCCGACGGTCTGAACAGAAAGCTCGGAAAAGGCGCCGCATCATTCCAGGTCAATGGGAAGATGGCTCCTACCATCGGCACTATCTGTATGGATATGTGCATGATAGACATCACAGGCATTGACGCTAAAATAGGAGATGCAGTTACCATCTTCGGTGACAAACCCAGCGTGAAAGACCTGGCTGACATTCTGGGGACCATCCCTTACGAGGTATTCACCTCCATAGACAGCCGTGTAAAAAGAATCTACACAGATTAATATGAAACCGAAAATCTCCGCCGCCCTCTTCGATATGGACGGTGTCATTTTTGACACGGAACCTCAGTACACATATTTCTGGGACAAGATTGGAATTGATTACCTGGGAATCGAAGATTTTGCGTCCCACTGGAAAGGAGTTCCGGTGAAGATTATGCTTGACAAAGCATTCGGACACATCAGAGACAAGCACAAGGAGATTCTTGACAAATGCATCGCCTTTGAACACGATATGGTGTTCGAGTACATCCCGGGCGCGAAAGAATTCGTCTTGGGACTGCACGAAAGGAATATCGCCGTAGCCATCGTCACAAGCTCCACCGAGAGAAAAATGTCCAACGTTTACAGGAATCATCCCGACTTTAAAGGGATGTTCGACCATATCGTGACAAGCGACAACTTCACGAAAGGGAAGCCCGACCCCGAGTGTTTCATCAACGGAATGAAGATTCTCGGGTCGAAACCGGAAGAGACGCTGGTATTTGAGGATTCATTCTCCGGCCTTCAAGCGGCAAAAGCCTCCGGAGGAATCGTCGTAGGGCTTACCACGAGCAATCCCGCCGAATCCATCGAGCAATACTGCACCCTGACCCTTGCAGACTTTGCAGGGCTGGACGTAGATGGATTTCTGAATTCTTTATGTGTTTAGGATTTTGGAGACAAGCTCATAGTGCAACTCCCCGTCATCTGCAGACCCCCTCAAATTGCTTTTGCTCCTGTAGTCATACTCTTTGAGAATGGAGATGACTTTCATCGTCTTCTGAAGGTTGTAGTTTCGCGCCCCATTCTCGTATTCTCTCAGGAAATATGGACTAAGCCCCAGATAAGCGCTTATCTCAGTGCGATCCATTTTTTGCTGTACGGCTGCATGATACTTGAGAAGACGTATGAACTGACTTGCTATGGAACTTGCAAGGAACTGCATTGGATAGCGTTTCTGAGCCTGGGAAAAGAATGAGGTGATCTTGTAAACCGTTGCGGCATCCTTGGCCGTGAGGGCCTTGGTGAGCTCAAAGACGCTGTAATCGCGCATAAGACCCACATTCTCCTCTATCACCGAAGCCGTAATCAACGAACCTGCGGGAAGATTCTTGCTGATTTTTTCAAGTTCGGATTCTACCTTGTTCAACTCTGTACCGCAGAATTCTGCAAACAAGGCCGCCGCATCGGGCTCTATTCTATACCCTTTACGGGAAACGAACTTCTCTATTCTGAGAGGCATGTTGTATTCCGGTGTCGGGACAAACTCCAGAACCTCTCCTATTCCACCCGCCTCTTTATAAAATTTGGTCCTCTTGTCAATGTTTTTGGTGACCATAGGGTCTGTTGGCGTCTTGTAACAGATCACCAGAACCGTGGTGGGCATAAGATGTGAGAAATAGTCATAGATGTCCTCCACCTTTTTCATCATCTGCGCCTCCTTGACCACAACCAGCTGGCGTGAGACCATCATCGGAAACTGGCGGGCCGTACTTACAACCTGCTCCGCCGTAACGTCAGCGCCGTAATAAACAATCTGACCGAAAGCCCTCTCCTCTTCGGTGAGAACTTTATCAATCAAAAGGTCGCACACTTTGTCTATATAGTAATGCTCCTTTCCGAACAGTAAATAGAACGGCTTTATATTGCCGGAAGAGATGTCTGAGCAGACTCTCTCGTACATTAGCTCGTTATCTGCGCCCTGTTTTGCCATACGGCGAATTTAACTATTTTTTTCCATATCTTTGTATATAAGTCTATACCCGGCTGATGGCATATATTTTTGACCCGTTAAGG
This sequence comes from Bacteroidales bacterium, assembly GCA_017450655.1. Taxonomy (GTDB): domain Bacteria; phylum Bacteroidota; class Bacteroidia; order Bacteroidales; family UBA932; genus Equibacterium. The sequence continues at coordinate 19,713 of JAFSTD010000086.1, forward strand.
AAAAAGAACGTCAGGTTGACTCCTGAAGAGAGAGTCCGTCAGGATTTGATCGTGTATTTGAATGAGAAGTGCGGATATCCCCTCTCCCATATGGCCAGTGAATATTCTTTTACCTTCAATTCTCTCAACTACAGGGCGGATATAGTAGTGTTCAACAGGAAACTCCAGCCAAAGATTCTGGTAGAATGCAAAGCCCCGTCAGTGCAGTTGTCCGAGGAGGTGATCGACCAGGTCATCCGGTACAATTACGTGCTGAAGGTTGAGTACATTCTGATCTCAAACGGAGTTCATTCTCTTCTGCTGAAAAAAGATAATGACACCGGTATCTATTCTCCTTCGGGAAACTTTCCTATCTTTGCCGACCTGCAGAATGATTAAAGCGCTCGATAACATAATCTTTCGTACCGTAAGCGAGGAGGCTCGCGCACGGGGAGTCAGGGCTTTCGTAATCGGAGGCTTTGTGAGGGATTATTTTTTGCACAATCCAAGCAATGACGTCGACATCGTGGTGGAGGGGAGCGGCATTGAACTGGCCGAAGCTGTAGCAAAGAGGCTCGGTTCAAAAGTGTCCGTGTTCAAGAACTTCGGAACTGCGATGCTCAAGTACAAAGGTGTTGAAGTGGAGTTCGTAGGTGCCCGCAAGGAATCTTACGACAGAGGAAGCAGAAAGCCGGTTGTAGAGAACGGCACCCTTGAAGATGATCAGAGACGAAGGGATTTCACCATCAACACGCTCTCCTTCAG
>JAFSTD010000087.1 GCA_017450655.1 Bacteroidales bacterium
CACGGTACTGGTCCTCTATCGGTCTTTTGGGAGTATTTAGCCTTACGGGTTGGTCCCCGTGACTTCAGACAGGATTCCTCGTGCCCCGCCCTACTCAGGATGACACTACCTTGTAACAACTTTACCAATACGGGACTATCACCCTCTCCGGTGATCCTTTCCAGAATCTTCTCGTTCTTTTGTTACTCGGATATTGTGGTCCTATGACCCCGAATATGCCGAAACATATTCGGTTTAGGCTCTTTCCATTTCGCTCGCCACTACTTTGGAAATCGATATTTCTTTCTTTTCCTGCAGGTACTAAGATGTTTCAGTTCCCTGCGTTGGCCCATTTCGTGATTGGTCTTCTACCAATCGGGTTGCCCCATTCGGAAATCTTGGGATTAACGCCTGTTTGCAGCTACCCCAAGCTTTTCGCAGCTTACCACGTCCTTCTTCGCCTCCAAAAGCCTAGGCATCCTCCGTTCGCTCTTATTTGCTTCGTTTTTTTTCTCTGACTTGCGTCAGTACTCTTAAGTAACGCCTTTCTTTTGAATCATGTTCTCCGCTTTCGCAGTTTGCATGTTCTTTGAAATTGTAGTCCCTAATACTTAATATTACAGACTATCTTCTTTATTTTTACCTCGTTATCTCTCTCAATACTTCAATGAACGTTCCCCTTCGCTTTCGCCAAAGGGACTGCAAAGGTAGAAATGTTTTTTAAAATGTCAAATTTTTTGAAAAAAATTATCGAAAATTATTCAGAATAAATCTTTACAAGATTTTTGATAACCTCGATGGCCTTTTCCATACTCTCCAGAGGGACAAATTCCAGTTTACCGTGGAAGTTATGTCCGCCTGCAAAAATATTAGGGCAAGGGAGTCCCATAAAAGACAGGTTCGCACCGTCCGTACCACCTCTGATTGGCTGTACGCGAGGGGTTACGCCCGCCATCTTCATGGCCTTTATGGCATTCTCTACAACAAAGAAATGAGGTTCTACCTTCTCCCTCATATTGTAGTACTGGTCCTTGACGGTACAAGTGATGATATTGCCGTACTTATTATTCAAGAAATCAACACATTGCTGCATCAAAGTCTTTTTAGCCTGAAAGCGGGCCATATCGTGATCCCTTATTATATATGAAACGTCAGCCTGCTCCACCACTCCGGAGAATGAAGTGATGTGGAAGAATCCTTCGTAGCCGGAGGTAAATTCCGGTCTTTGATCCACAGGAAGCATGGCGTTCAGTTCCATTGCAACCAGCAGCGAGTTGATCATCTTATTCTTGGCATAACCCGGGTGAATATTGCGTCCCGCCACGTGAATCTTTACGGAGGCAGCGTTGAAATTCTCATACTCCAGTTCACCTATCATTCCGCCGTCCATTGTGTAACCATAGTCAGCGCCGAATGCTTTCACGTCAAACGCCGCCACGCCACGACCGATTTCCTCGTCAGGAGTGAACGCAATGCAGATTTTACCGTGCTTTACTTCCGGATGCTTTACCAGATATTCTGCGACGCACATTATTTCAGCCACGCCGGCCTTGTCATCAGCACCCAGCAAAGTCGTGCCGTCAGTGGTAATCATAGTCTGACCCTTGTACATGGCCATCTCCGGAAATTCTTCAACTCTCAGATACTTGCCGCTTCCTTTCAGAAGAATGTCCCCGCCGTCATAATTCTTCAGAATCTGAGGCTTTATGTTGCATCCCGGGGCATCCGGAGAGGTATCCACGTGGGCGATGAAGCCGATGGCAGGCACTTTCTTGTCAATGTTGGAAGGGATTGAAGCCATCACATAGCCATTCTTGTCCATAGAGGCATTCACTCCCATCGCTTTCAACTCTTCTACAAGAAGTTTCAGAAGAACCAGCTGTTTCGAAGTGGATGGCTGGCTTTCGCTGTTTTCATCTGACATTGTATCAAATGAAATATATCTCAGAAATTTATCTAGAACTGTTTCCATTATTCTGTTTTTTTGACTTTAAGACAACTGACGATGATAAAGAGGAGAATTGCAGCATAAGCCACAAGCGCTACTCCCTGGGCGGCAGGTGATCCTTGCCATTGTTCGTTGAGGATATTGATTCCAGCAAATCTCATAATGGCGCTGACCACACCCATCAAAGCGCCGCCGGCAATAAAACCTGAAGCGATCAGGGTTCCTTTCTCCTTGCGGGCATTGTTCAAACTCTCGTCTGAAGAGCGGGTGCTTACGAACCATGCAACTGCTCCACCGATCAGAAGAGGCAAGTTCAAGTCAAGAGGGATGAACATACCAAGTGAGAATGCCAATGCAGGTACTTTGAATACCGTGAGGATAATGGCGATAAGTGCGCCGATGCCATAAAGCAGCCATGGAGCGCCACCTCCGCTCATCAAAGGCTCGATAACGGCGGCCATTGCGTTTGCCTGAGGAGCTACCAGAGCATTCTCTCCGGTAAAGCCGTATGTTTTGTTCAGAACGATGATTACACCACCGACGGTAGCTGCAGCCACCAGCGTTCCGAGGAATTTCCAGGACTCCTGCACCTTAGGGGTGCTACCCAGCCAGTAACCGATCTTCAGGTCGGTAACGAAAGCTCCAGCTACGGACAGAGCCGTGCAGACAACTCCACCGATTATCAAGGCCGCTGTCATACCAGCCGTACCGGTAAGACCTGCGGCAACCATTATGACTGAAGTCAGAATCAGCGTCATAAGAGTCATACCGCTGACAGGGTTCGTTCCCACAATCGCTATCGCATTGGCTGCCACCGTAGTGAACAAAAAAGCTATGATTCCCACCACAAGAATGGCTATCACCGCGTGAAGCAGGTTGTGGACCACGCCGAGGTAGAAGAACAAGAATGTCACAAGCAATGTCAGAAGAACACCTATTACAACAATCTTCATCGAGATATCTCTCTGCGTACGCTCGATATCTTTGTCTGCAACTTCTTTCTTCCCTTTAATCTCTTTCACGGCAAGGCCGAGAGCCGACTTGATGATGCCTGCAGATTTTATGATGCCGATGATACCGGCCGTTGCGATACCTCCGATACCGATGTGTCTGGCATAAGTGGTAAAGATTGTCTCAGGCGACATGGCTCCAACAGTCTGGGTAATGCCTGACCCCATCAGGTCGAGAACGTTTCCGCCCCAGATAAGGTTCATCAAAGGAAGAATTACCAGCCATACCAGAAAACTACCGCAGCATATGATAAATGAGTATTTCAGACCGATGATGTAACCCAAGCCCGCTACTGCAGCGCCCACGTTAAGCTTGAGGACCACTTTTGCTTTATCCGCGATTGCCTGACCGAACGGCAGGACCTTCGTGGTGATCGTCTCACTCCACCATCCGAAAGTGCTGATAATAAAATCGTACAAACCACCGATAAGACCGCTGAGCAAGAGCACTTTGGCATCCTTGCCTCCCGATTCTCCGCTGACCAGAACCTGTGTTGTAGCAGTAGCTTCCGGGAACGGGTATTTGCCGTGCATGTCCTTTACGAAATACTTCCTGAAAGGAACCAGGAACAGAATACCGAGAATACCTCCCATCAATGAGCTGAAGAATACTTTTCCGAAATCGACGGTAAGTGCGGGGTACTTGTCTTGAAGAATGTATAACGCCGGAAGGGTAAAAATAGCGCCCGCCACGATGGAACCGCTGCAGGCTCCGATTGACTGGATGATAACATTTTCTCCTAAAGCATTCTTACGCTTGCACGCAGAGCTCAATCCGACTGCGATGATGGCGATAGGGATCGCCGCCTCAAATACTTGTCCTACTTTCAGTCCGAGATATGCGGCTGCGGCGGAGAAGATGATTGTCATCAGCACTCCGATAGTGACAGACCAGCCGTTTGCTTCGGGATATTTCTTCTTTGGAGACATTATCGGCTCGTATACTTCGCCATCTCCCAATTCCCTGTAAGCATTCTCGGGAAGTTTGGTTTTGGTTTGTCCGTTGTCCATAACAATTAGTTGATTAATATTATAACAAATATAGGTCATTTATCATTAACTTTGTATAAGTAACAATTCATTCAAATGATGACCATAGACTGCTTTATAGCCACTTCCGACAAGGTCAGTGCCGAGAACCTGCTAAGCTGCCCGCTCGTTTCCAACGTATATTCCGTTTCACCTTCCGAAATTGTCTCAACAGCCGGGATTAAATCTATGGCCGCACGCACCAAGGGAGACTATACCTTATTATATACGAAACCTCAACGTCTGCAACTGGTAAAATACGGTATAGAAAGAATGGTACAGGTTGCCCTGGACACAGATGCAGACTTCACTTACAGCGACCGTTTCAGCGTCAAAGAAGGGGTCACCGTCAGCGCTCCCGTAATTGATTACCAGCTTGGCTCTCTCAGGGATGATTTCGATTTCGGAAGTTTGATTCTTCTCAAGACCTCAGCGCTCAAGACAGCTGCTTCAAAGATGAAAGCGGAATACGAGTTTGCGGCTTTTTATGATCTGAGGCTCAGAATGACGGAGAACAAATTGCCCGTCCATATCAACGAGTACCTCTATTACGACGTTGAGACCGACAACCGCAAGAGCGGCGAGAAACAGTTCGACTACGTGGACCCGAAGAACAGGGGCGTTCAGATAGAGATGGAAAAGGCCTGCACTGAGCACCTCAAGCGAATTGACGGTTATCTGAAGCCTGTCTTCAAGAAGGTGGATTTTGAGAATGACGGCAGTTTCAAATATGAAGCTTCGGTGGTAATCCCCTGCAAGAACAGAGTCAGAACCATCGCCGACGCAATTAACAGCGCCATCAACCAGGAGACAACATTCAAATACAACGTCATTGTGGTCGATGACAATTCTACTGACGGAACCGTTGACATCATAAAAGAATTCGTCAGGAAGAATCCGGAGAAACTCATATATATAGCTCAGGACAAGACATACCACGCAATCGGCGGAAACTGGAATGCGGCACTTCATCACCCTGAGTGCGGAAGATTCGCCCTGCAGCTGGACAGCGACGATGTGTACAGCGACTGCCATACCGTACAGAAGTTCGTGGAAGGATTTCACACCCAGAAATGCGCAATGGTCGTTGGTACTTATGCTATCACCGATTTTGACGGCAAGATCATCCCTCCGGGCGTGATTGACCATAAAGAGTGGACACCTGATAACGGCAGAAACAATGCATTGAGAATCAACGGATTGGGTGCGCCTCGCGGATTTTATGTACCTCTTCTCAGAGAATTGAATTTCCCTACCACAAAATACGGAGAGGATTATGCCGTAGGACTGCGCGTCAGCAGAGAGTATCAGATCGGCCGTATCTACGACGTGCTCTACTACTGCAGAAGATGGGAAGGGAACTCCGATGCGAATCTCGATGTTGAAAGCGTCAACCGAAACAACACTTACAAAGACAGAATCCGTACATGGGAGCTTCAAGCCCGCATTGCAATGAAGAAATGAAAAGTGAAAGAGTCATAAACGTCGGGGTCAAAAGCGCCGACTCCATAGAAGTCGTCTTTTCCGGTGACTACCTTTGCAAAGGGATAAAATGTCACGGAGAATACTGCTTCGGGCACGATCTGAGTGAAGAATTGCTCTTCACTCCCTCCTCTGACGACTGTTTCTTCACCCTTAAGGACGTCACGATTGGAATCGATTTTCACTGGCAGATGAACGAGAACCAGAGCTTCAAAGGAGCTTTGAAACTGTTCGTAAAGAATGGCGTTCTGATAGCTGTTAATATCATAGGAATAGAAGATTATCTCACCAGCGTCATCTCTTCTGAGATGAGCGCCACCGCACCGCTTGAGTTCCTGAAAGCTCACGCCGTGATCTCCCGCTCATGGGTTATCAGACAACTGGAGCGCAAAATCGAAGCGGGGCGCGGAGAAGGCATCAAAGATTCTCCGGAAGAACTGGTCAGGTGGCAGGAGAGCGAAGACCATCTTTACTTCGACGTCTGTGCCGATGACCATTGCCAGCGCTATCAGGGGATAACCAAAGCCTTTACCCCGGAGGTCCGGAAGGCGGTTGAGGAGACGTGGGGAGAGGTTCTTACGTACGAAGGCAAAGTGTGCGACGCCCGTTTTTCCAAGTGCTGCGGAGGACGGACGGAAGAATTCTCCACATGCTGGGAGAATGTGGAAGTCCCTTATCTGAGCTCGATTAAGGATCCGTTCTGCGGAGAAGCGACTCCGGACATTCTCAAAAAGGTGCTGCCTTCATTCGACCAGAAGACCACAAACTACCTCGACTGGGAGGTTTCATATTCTGCGGAGGAACTGTCAAGTCTGGTCGCAAGACGCACCGGGACTGACTTTGGAACGATTCTTGACTTAATTCCTCTCGACAGAGGAGCTTCCGGACGCATCTACAGACTGAAGATTGTAGGGACCAGACGCACGCGAATTATCGGCAAGGAACTGGAAATACGCAAGACTCTCAGCAACAGTCACCTGAACAGTTCAGCCTTTGAGGTCCAGAAGCTTTTTGACGGCTTCCGGCTGAAAGGCAGAGGCTGGGGACACGGCGTAGGTTTGTGCCAGATAGGAGCTGCCGTTATGGGAGAGAAAGGATATTCGTACGACAACATTCTGAAGCACTATTATAAAGGGGTATCTTTAAAACGTTTGTATGAAAGAGAATAAAAAAAGATCAGCCTGGAGCTGGATTCCGACACTATACTTTGCTGAGGGACTGCCTTACGTGGCCGTTATGACCGTCGCCGTGGTGATGTACAAGAACCTGGGACTCAGCAACACCGAGATTGCTTTATATACATCGTGGCTGTACTTACCGTGGGTCATCAAACCCATTTGGAGCCCGTTCATAGACCTTATCAAGACCAAGAGATGGTGGATCAACGCTATGCAGTCGCTGATTGCCGCAGCTTTTGCCGGGATAGCTTTCTTCATACCTACGACCCACTTCATACAGATTACGCTCGCGTTCTTCTGGCTACTCGCCTTTGCGTCTGCCACACACGACATTGCCGCCGACGGCTTCTACATGCACGGCCTTGAAGAGGGGGAACAGAGTTTCTTTGTAGGAATCCGCAACATTTTCTACAGAATCGCAATGATTTTCGGGCAGGGAGTTCTGGTGATGATCGCCGGTCTGGCCGAACAGGGAAAGATCTTCAAGTCTCTCGGCGGAAACATCGCTCTGTCCTGGAGCCTGTGCTTTTACCTGCTGGCTGCGATATTCCTGGCTCTGGCGGTCTACCACTTCTTCATTCTCCCGAAACCTGTCTCAGATACGGCCAGAAGCGATATAAACGCAGCTACGATTTGGAAGAATTTCGGCATCACTTTCGCCTCTTTCTTCAAGAAGAACCATTTGGGATTGATGTTTTTCTTCCTTCTGACTTACAGGCTTGGAGAGAGCCAGCTTGCAAAAATCGCCCAGCCGTTTATGCTGGACAGCGCCTCTGCCGGAGGTCTTGAAGTCTCAACCGCGAACGTCGGACTCATCTACGGCACAATCGGGGTGATAGCGTTGCTTCTGGGCGGCATCACCAGCGGCATACTGATTTCGAGACACGGATTCAAGAAATGGATACTCCCGATGGCCCTTGCAATCAACATTCCCGACATTCTGTACGTGATTCTGGCGATGGCCGGAAAGGCTTCATTTGCCGCAGTCACCTGCTGCGTAACGCTTGAACAGTTCGGATACGGCTTCGGATTTACGGCGTATATGATGTACTTGATTTTCATAGCGCAGGGAGAGCATAAAACCGCCCATTACGCTATCGGGACTGGATTTATGGCTCTTGGAATGATGCTTCCCGGAATGGTGGCCGGATGGATTGCCGACACCATCGGATATAAACTGTTCTTCATATGGGTATGCCTCTGCACGGTACCGGGCATCATCGCTTCACTGCTGGTCAGAAAGCAAATCCCTGAAACTTTCGGAAAAAAGGAAACCAAGAATGAAACTGCATAGATATATCCTGATACTGGCAGCCGTACTGTCTGCCGCTACAGCCTGCACGGTGTCCGCCGGAGCAGTGACCGTCAAGACCGGACTGGAGGTTCTTGAAGAGAATAATTTCGACATTCTTCAGGGGAAACGGGTCGGTCTCGTCACGAATCCCACGGGAATTGACAGGAATATGAGGTCTACCGTGGACATTCTCTATTCTGCTAAGAATGTGAACCTTGTAGCTCTGTTCGGGCCGGAGCACGGAGTGCGCGGAGATCTTCATGCAGGAGACTACGTACCTCAGAACAAGGACACCAAGACCGGTCTCCCTGTTTATTCTCTGTACGGAGCCACCCGCAAACCATCCGAAGATATGCTCAAGGGGATTGACGTAATGGTATACGACATTCAGGACAATGGCTGCAGATCATACACCTACATTAGTACGCTGGGTCTGGTGATGCAGGCCTGCGCCGAGAAAGGAATCGAGGTGGTCGTTCTGGACCGTCCGAATCCGCTCGGAGGAGAGAAAGTGGAAGGAAGCCTCGTCCAGGACGGATTCTACTCTTTCGTGGGAATGTACCCGATTCCTTATATATACGGCTTGACCGTCGGAGAACTGGCTCTGATGATTAACGGAGAAGGATATGCCAGGGGACAGAACGGTAAAGAACCTTTCAAGCAGTGCAAACTCACAGTAGTTCCGATGGAGGGTTGGACAAGGGATATGACATTCTCCGACACAGGGCTCCCGTGGGTGCCTACCTCACCACAAATCCCTACCGCAGAGACTTGTTTCTTCTATCCGGCAACTGGAATCAGCGGAGAATTGGGAGGATTTCTCTCTATCGGAGTCGGCTATACCCTGCCATTCCAGCTTTTCACCGCAGAATGGATCCCGAGTGCAGACGTTTTTGCAGAGCAGTTGAATGCCCTGAAATTGCCGGGAGTGACCTTCAGGCCGATCAACATTCAGCCTTTCTTCGGCTCCGGCACCGGAAAAGAGCATCACGGGGTACAGATTTACATTACCGACTATTCGAAAGTAGCCCTCACCGAAATTCAGTTCAAAGTAATGGAAGCGACCGTAAAAAATTATCCCGGACACAAAGCTTTCACTGCAGCTGAAAGCAGCTACGCGATGTTCGATAAGGTTCTGGGAACGGACCACATACGAAAAACCCTGGCTAAAACATACAGTTTCAGCTCAATAGCGGAATTCTGGAGAAAGGATGTGGCAGCCTTCAGGGCGCTGTCCAAGAAGTATTATCTCTACTGATTCTTTGAACCGTAGGCCAGGTCGCCGGCATCACCGATTCCCGGGACAATCATGGACTTGTTGGTCAGTTCTTCGTCTATTGCACCTATCCAGAGAGTGGTGTTCTTGTGGGGAAAACGCTTTGACAGAGCGTCGATACCCTCCCGTACACCGACTATCGATGCAAGGTGAATCTTGGACGGGGTTCCGTATTGTATAAGCTTCTCATAGGTCACCGCCATGGAAGAACCCGTCGCAATCATAGGGTCGACGATAATGAGAACCTTGCCATCGATACTTGGCGAAGTGGCATATTCCAACTGAATTGTAAACTTGTTGCTTTTGGCGTATTTACGGTATGCAGCTATAAAAGCGCTCTGAGCTTTGTCAAAGACGTTCAGGAAACCCTGATGGTAAGGCAGACCTGCGCGAAGCAGGGTTGTAAGCACCAGTTCATCAGAAATCACTTTACAGGTGGCTATTCCCAGAGGAGTGGTCACTTCCTGAGAAGAATAGTGCAAGGTTTTGCTGATCTCATAAGCCATCAGCTCACCGCAACGCTCCAGATTACGACGGAAACGCAAAGCGTCTTTCTGGACGGTGATGTCTCTTAACTCTGACAAGTAATTGGAAATTACTGAGTTTTGCTCTGACAGGTTTACAATTTTCATATCGAGTGTGTTTTTATTCTATTGTCCATTCGCAACCCTCTTTAGTATCCTTAATCTGGATACCGAGCGCTTTCAGATGGTCGCGTATTGCATCGCTTTTAGCCCAGTTCTTCTCGGCTTTTGCCTGGGCGCGGTCCTCCAGAACCATCTCCACAAGACCGTTTACCAGTTCAAGATTTCCCTTCTCTTCATTCTCATCTTCTATTCCGAGAACAGAATGAAGAGCATCCTCGAAGAGAGTTATAAGAGCCTGCTTCTCCTGATCGTTCAGCTTGATCGTCCTGTCTTTGACACCGTTGACAATTCTCACAGCGTCAAACAGATTGGAGATGGCCACCGGCGTATTCAGGTCATCGCACAGGGCCTCGAAGACTTTCTCTCTCAGAGCATCGATTCCGACATTCTCTGCACCCGGAGTAACCTCCAGATTCTTCGCATCTTTTACGGCCTGCAGCAGACGTCTGAGTCCTTTCTCGGATGCTTGAAGCGCCTCATTGCTGAAATCGAGAGTGCCGCGATAATGGGCCTGGAGAATGAAGAAGCGAATCGTCATCGGGCTGTAAGCCTGCTCGAGCAACTTGTGAGAACCGTTGAAGAGTTCGTCAAGGGTGATAAAATTATTGTAGCTCTTGCCCATCTTCTGGCCGTTGATGGTAATCATGTTGTTGTGCATCCAGTATTTCACTCCGCCCTTCCCTCTCGAAGCCACGTTTTGAGCCAATTCGCACTCGTGGTGAGGGAACATGAGATCCATACCTCCGCCGTGAATGTCAAACTCTTCGCCAAGATACTTCTCGCTCATTGCGGAGCACTCCAGATGCCAGCCGGGGAAGCCCTCGCTCCAAGGACTCGGCCAGTGCATAATATGCTCCGGAGCCGCCTTTTTCCACAAAGCAAAGTCATACGGAGAATGCTTGTCGCTCTGTCCGTCGAGGCTGCGGGTATTTGAGATCATCTCATCAATCTCGCGACCTGAAAGGACTCCGTATCTGTGATCTTTGTTGTATTTCTCAACGTCGAAATAGACGGAACCGTTGCTTACATAGGCATATCCCGCATCCAGAATCTTCTGAACCACGGCTATCTGCTCGATGATGTGACCTGACGCCCTCGGTTCAATGGAAGGAGGAAGCACGTTGAGTCTCTTCATAGCCTCCTGGTAACGAACGGTGTAGTATTGCACTACCTCCATAGGCTCAAGTTTTTCGAGCTTAGCCTTCTTTGCAATCTTGTCCTCGCCTTCATCCGCGTCATGCTCGAGGTGACCCACGTCGGTGATATTCCTCACAAAACGGACTTTATAGCCCAGATATCTGAACAGTCTCACAAGCACATCGAAGGTGACGGCAGGGCGAGCGTGTCCAAGATGAGCGTCTCCGTACATTGTAGGTCCGCAGACATAAAGGCCTACATATCCTTCATTGAGAGGAACGAACAATTCTTTATTTCTGGAAAGCGTGTTGTATATATAATACTCTCGGGCCATAGTAATCTCTGTTTATCATACAAATTTATCTCTTTTTTTTGAAAAAGCATCATTACCTTTGTCTCTATAACTATCCATCAAAGATTTACAGGATGAGAAACAGTTTGTTCGCAATATTAGTTGCTGTTTTTACTATGACTTCGTGCAATATGGAAGAAAAGAATCCTTTACTTGTCGACTCCGCCAATCCGTACGGAGCTCCGGCATTCGACAAAATTGAATTAAAGCATTATAAACCGGCTTTTGAGAAGTCCATCGCAATGGCCCGCGCAGATGTGGATGCCATTATCGCAAATCAGGATGAGCCGACATTTGAGAATACAATTCTCGCCCTTGAGAATGCCGGCAAGACTTACAACAGCGTCAGTGAAATATTCTTCAATCTCAATGAATGCTGCACAAATGACCAGATGCAGAATCTGGCTGAAGAGCTCACTCCGATGATGACGGAATACTCAATGTACGTACTTTTCAATCCGGTGCTGTTCAGCAAAATAAAGAGCGTTTACGAGAAACGGGACGGGCTCGGGCTCGACAAGGAGCAGATGAGGCTCCTCACCGAGACTTACAAGTCTTTTGAAGAGAATGGAGCCAATCTGAACGATGAACAGAAAGTCGAGTTCGCGAAGATTGCCGAAGAATTGTCACTTGCCACCCTCCAGTTCGGAAAGAACGTTCTGGCCGCAACGAATGCCTTCACTCTCAATCTGACAGACGAAGCGGATCTCGAAGGACTTCCTGCCTACGTTATTGAAATGGGTGCTGAAGAGGCGAAAGCCCGCGGAGAGAAAGGATGGACTTACACTCTGAATCAGTCAAGCTACAGTGATTTCATTATGTTCAGCGCCAGAAGAGATTTGCGCGAGAAGATGTGGAGAGAATACAATGGCAAATGTATCGGCGGAGAGCACGACAACAACGAGCTGATTCATAAGATTGTAACCCTCCGCACCAGAGAGGCTGCCCTTCTGGGATACAACACTTATGCTGACTTCGCGCTCCACAACAGAATGGCCAAAAACCAGGAGACTGTAAACAACTTCATTTCGGACCTTATGACCAAGTCCCTGCCGTTTGCCCGCGCCGACGTAGCGGCCATCTCCGCATTCGCCAGAGAGAATGGGTTCGAGGGAGAATTCATGCCTTGGGACTTCAGCTACTGGAGCGAGAAATACAAAAACGAGAAATATTCTCTAAGCCAGGAAATGCTCAAACCTTATTTCGAGCTCGGCAGCGTAAGGAAGGCTGTACTGGGACTGGCGACCACACTCTACGGAATAACTTTCGAGGAGAGAAACGACATTCCGGTATATCACCCCGACGTTACCGTCTATGAAGTGAAAGACGGGGATCGCTTTATGGGGCTTCTCTACTTCGACTTTTTCCCTCGCGACAGCAAACAGGGAGGTGCATGGATGACCTCTTTCCGCGAGGAGAGCGTCGAAAACGGTGTGGAGAAAAGACCTTTCGTCTCCATTGTCACCAACTTTACAAAGCCTACCTCGACAACTCCGTCGCTTCTCACATTCTACGAAGTTACCACCATTCTGCACGAATTCGGACACGGACTTCACGGACTGCTTGCAGAAGGCTCATACGCCTCTCTGACAGGCACCAACGTAACCCGGGACTTCGTTGAGCTTCCTTCGCAGATTATGGAGAATTGGGCTTACGAGCCGGAATTTCTCCAGTCGTTTGCAAAACACTACAAGACCGGAGAGGTGATCCCTCAGGAATACATCGACAGAATCATTGCAGCGAAGAATTACAACGCCGGGTACTCAAGTGTCAGGCAGCTTCAATTCGGCACCATAGATATGGCATGGCACTCAAATACTGAGACTCCGTCCGACAACGCGGTCGATTTCGAGCATAAGGTTCTGGCCCGTACGGCAGTTGTCCCTATGATTGACGGAATCGCTATGTGCCCTTCATTCACTCACATTTTTGCAGGGGGATACGCAGCAGGATACTACTCATACAAGTGGGCCGAAGTGCTGGACGCGGACGCATTTTCATTGTTCAAAGAGAAAGGTATTTTCAATAAAGAAGTTGCCGCATCGTTCCGCGAGAACATTCTCAGCAAAGGAAACGTGGAAGATGCCGACGTCCTCTTCAGAAACTTCAGGGGCAGAGATCCGAGACCTGAGGCGCTGCTCGAGAGAAGCGGAATGATAAAGTAAATTTTGGAGGTTACACATTTTTATCTACATTTGCAGTCCGTTTCAGCGGAAAAGCGATGGCGGGATAGCTCAGCTGGTTAGAGCGCATGATTCATAATCATGAGGTCCCCAGTTCAATCCTGGGTCCCGCTACAAAAAGGAGAATCTTTTCGGATTCTCCTTTTTTATTCTCCGGGAAATGCCAGCTTTACAATCGTCCACAATACAATTAGACTCCACGGGTAGGCATGTGAGAGCACACGCCTTGCGACAGGCGCTCCGATGGGAGCGCCGTTCAAGGCCGAAACTTGTCACTCTGGAATATCCATAGATCTTTTCTCAACGTACCAAGCATACTCGAGTTTGTGATATTCTGTTTTAAGTGATCCGCTCTCGTTATGGACCGGCATGCCATTCTCGTCTTTGGAATAGCATGGAAGATAGTTTGTTGCGACAAAGCCGTGCTCATCCCCAGAGATGACAAAATCCATGCTTTTGTCGTTTGCTATCATATCTTTCCGGGACTGATACCATTTTGCCAGATAGTCCTTTGCCTCTTTTTCTGTATCAAATTGGGCGACTATCTCTTTTTCATGGTTGAAAGAGGCGAATCCAATTCTGCCGTTTTTCTCGCAGATCACTAAGTATTTTGTAATTGTTGTCATAATCGAATAAGTATTAAAGGTTGATAAAACAGGAAATAAAGGGCCCTAACCTTTCATCCCGAAAGGGCACGGCACAGGCATTCGCCTTAAGGAAAAGTATTTTTCATAGTGACAGATAATGTTTTGATTGAACAATCCGCATCGCTTTGCCACCGTGACGTCTGTTTCGTTCGGTTGGCGGTCCTTTAAGGACGCTCTTGATGCTTTGCGCAAAGGTAATAATTCTACATGTCTTTTCCATAAAATATCTATCTTTGCACAAAACAAAATCTATGATTCTGCCGATATATCTATACGGTTCTCCTGTGTTGAGAGAAGTTGCTGAGAAAGTGGACGTCGAGAAAGAGGGCAAGGAAGCTCTCTCCAAGATGCTTGCCGACATGCGCGAGACCATGAAGCAAGCCGACGGATGTGGACTGGCTGCTCCTCAGGTGGGTATTTCCAAGCGCGTGCTCGTGGTGGACGGAGTGGATCTCGTGGACAGATTTCCGGAGCTTAAAGGGTTTGCCAGACAGATGATCAATCCGGAGATAGTGGAGGAGAGCGAGGAGACTTCTGAGTACAACGAGGGCTGTCTCAGCATTCCGGACGTGGACGCCGACATCGTAAGGCCCAAGACCATTACGGTAGAATACATCAATGAGAATTTCGAGCCTGTAAAGGAGACTTTCACCGACTTCGCGGCGAGAATGATTCAACACGAAATGGACCATCTGGACGGTATCGTCTTTACCGACCACGCCTCTCAGATCCGCAAGAAAATGATTTCGGGCAAGTTGCACAACATTGCAAAAGGAAGCGTCCGGACTCATTATAAAGTTAAACTTCAGAAATAATGGGGGCCTTTCATGCTTACGACATCCGCGGTATCTACAACGTGGATTTCGACTGTGATTTCGCTTACAAAGTGGGATTCTTCCTTCCCGAACTGCTTAATGCCGACAAAGTGCTCGTGGGACGCGACGTACGCGTGTCTTCCGACGAGATTTTCCAATACCTGGCCGAGGGGATTACCGATGCGGGCGCGGATGTTTACAACATTGGGCTCGCCACCACTCCGCTGGTATATTTCGCCACGTCGAAACACGACTTTCCGGCTTCGGTTCAGATTACGGCTTCGCACAACCCGAGAGAATACAACGGAATGAAAGTATCCCGCGCCAAGACCATTCCCGTAGGTCTGGACACAGGTCTGAGCACCATCAAAGAGTGGATAGAGAATGGTAAACCGATGGTAAAGAGCGTGAAGAAAGGTGTCATCCGCGATTTTGACGTCAAGCAGGAGTATCTCGCTTTTCTGAAGAGCTACAAGAGTGATATCTCCAACCTCAACGTCGGTATGGATATCTCCAACGGCATGGCGGCGTTGTTCGTAAAGGATCTTTTCGGAGAACAGCCTCATTATCTGTTTG
The DNA here is from genome assembly GCA_017450655.1 of Bacteroidales bacterium. Lineage (GTDB taxonomy): Bacteria > Bacteroidota > Bacteroidia > Bacteroidales > UBA932 > Equibacterium. The sequence goes on from JAFSTD010000087.1 coordinate 15,554, forward strand.
ATGAGCTTGACGGTACTTTTCCAAATCACGAAGCCAATCCCCTTGTTGCCAAGAATATCGTGGATCTTCAGAATCTGGTAAAAGAGAAAAAATGCGATATCGGAGTAATCTTTGACGGAGACGCAGACAGGGTAATGTTTGTGGACGAGAAAGCGCACTTCATCTCACCGGACCTGATGATCGCCCTGATGGGTCACTATTTCTTTAAGGACGGCAGAAATAAAGGCGCCATTGTGCTTCAGGACATCAGAAGTTCCAAGTCTGTGGGGGAATACCTCTCCCGGATGGGTGGAAAGATGGCAACCTGGCGTGTAGGGAGGGCCTTTGCAGCTCCCAAACTGAGCGAACTTGGCGGACTCTACGGTGGAGAGCTGGCCGGCCACTATTACTTCAGAGACTTCTTTTACTCTGACAGCGGACTCCTCGCCTCACTGATAATTCTGGATATCGTGGCTGACTTCAAGAGGAAGGGAATCACGGTCTCACAGGCCATAGACGCCATCACGAAATACAGAAGTTCCGGAGAAATCAATTTCAAAATAGAGCAGAAAAAAGAGGCCATGGATGCCGTCAGAGACTATTTCTCATCGACTGAGAATGTGACCGCTTTCTACGATTTTGACGGGTACAGAATGGAATTCCCTACTTGGTGGTTCAATATCCGTCCTTCAAATACGGAACCGTACCTCCGATTCATCTGCGAGGCTCAAACCGATGAAGAGCTGGCTGTGAAAGTGGCTAAAGTGAAGGAGATTCTTTCTTCCTGTCCAGGTAAGTCTGGAGAATAATCGCCGCGCTGATCTTGTCCACGTTCATTTTGTCGCGACGGTCGGATTTTTTCATACCCCCGTCAATCATTGCTTTGTGCGCAAGCACGGAAGTAAACCTTTCATCTTCCAATACCACAGGGATTTGAGGGAAATGTTTCTTCAGTTGCTTGAGAAAAATGTCCACGTCAGCCGCTGCCTGAGAAGGGGTATTGTCCATATTGATCGGATACCCTACCACAAATAGAATAATGGTCTCCCGGGAGGCATAATTCTTGAGATATTCTATTATCTTTGTAGTCTGGACGGTTTCCAATGCAGACGCAAAGATCCTCAGGGGGTCACTTACGGCGAGCCCGGTCCTTTTGCGACCATAATCGATACCGACTATCCTATCCATACCGCAAATTTAGTTTATTATGGCAAAACGAAAAAAAACGGCAAACAAAATAAGAATCACCATCAACGATTATGATTCTCATGCCGTTCTGTATTCCAAAGCTACCACAAAAAAGACTTTGACCGCCCTGATAATCACTATTGTACTGGTTATCATAGCGCTTACATACGTTCTTCTCTCTTTCACCCCTTTGCGACACACCATCAAGGGATACCCTTCTAAGATGACTCAGCAGACAGCCATTTCCAATCAGTTGAAGATTGATTCTCTGGAAAGGGAAATCTCTCTCTGGGCTCTGCAAGTAGGGAACATTCAGAGAATTATAACTGGACAGGAACCTATCAGCATGGAAAGCCTCGCCTATTCCGAGGATTCAGTAAACGTGCTGGATTACTATCGCCTCATCTATGCTCAGCAGGATTCCATCCTGAGGAATGAAGTCCGGGCGGAAGAGCAGTTCAATCTTGCTCAGCAGAAGATCAAGATCAACCAGATTGAGGGCCTCCACTTCTTCACACCTGTAAAAGGCATCATCACGGAGGGCTACAACAAGGCTATCGACCATCCGTACATCGACATAGCGGCAGCCGAAGGGACCAGCGTTTTCAGCATTCTCGACGGCACCGTAATCAGCGCAGGGTGGAACGATGACACCGGATATACCATTCAGATTCAACATGACAACAACCTCATTTCCATCTACAAGCACAATGAGGAGTTGCTCAAATCCATAGGCGACAAAGTTCAGGCAGGATCTCCGATTGCCATTGTGGGCAATACAGGACGCCTGAGCACAGGTACGCACCTTCACTTTGAACTTTGGCACGAGGGAGAAGCCATTGACCCGACAATGTTTATCACGTTCTAATATGGCAGAGCAAGAGAAAAGAAGAGTCGCCGTTTTGGGGTCAACCGGGTCTATCGGCACCCAGGCTTTGGACGTGATTGACCGTCACCCCGACTTTTTTCAGGTTGAATTGCTCACCGCACACACGAATAGCGCTCTGCTGATTGAGCAGGCGGCCCATTTTCATCCCAACAGCGTAGTAATCTGCGACAGCGCAAGGTACGAAGAAGTGCACAGCGCGCTGGATCCGCTTGACATTAAGGTCTTCTGCGGAATGGATTCTATTTGCGACTTGGTGAAAGGGGAGAATATCGACATAGTTCTCACGGCAATGGTGGGAATATCCGGGCTGAAGCCCACCGTCTCTGCCATAAAGGCAGGAAAGACCATCGCCCTTGCCAACAAAGAGACGCTGGTAGCCGCCGGTGAGATTATCACGGGGATGGTTGCAGAATACAAGGCAGGCATCATCCCGGTGGACAGCGAACATTCGGCCATCTTCCAATGTCTCCACGCAGGTCAGTATTCTCAGGTAGAAAAAATCCTGCTGACAGGCTCCGGCGGGCCGTTTTTGAACACTCCTGAGGAGAAGCTGTTCTCCGCCACAAAAGAGCAGGCGCTCAATCATCCTCGCTGGAAAATGGGTGCGAAAGTCACAATCGATTCCGCGAGCTTGATGAACAAAGGACTGGAAATGATTGAAGCGAGGTGGCTCTTTGACATAAAGCAGGAGAATATAGAAGTCGTGATTCATCCTCAGAGCATTATCCACTCGATGGTGCAATTCTCCGACGGTTCAGTTATAGCTCAGCTGGGACAGCCGGATATGAGAATCCCTATTCAGTATGCCCTCGCCTATCCGTACAGGCTCGATCTGAACTCTCAGAGATTAGATTTTGCGGCGATGAAGGAGTTTACGTTCTTCACCCCTGACCTTGACAGATTCCCATGCCTCGGACTGGCTTACAAGGCTCTTGAGAAAGGTGGCAATATGCCGTGCATTATGAATGCAGCCAACGAGATTGCCGTGGCAGCATTTTTGCGGGATGAGATCAAGTTCGGTCAAATCCCCGAAATCATTGAAAAAACGATGTCAGTATGTCAATTTGACAAGGCAGATGACATCGAGGTTATTTACCAAACCAATAAAGAAGCGATGTCAGTCGCTTCACAACTGATTAACGAACTGTAGAATGATTGTTCTGGTAAAAATAATACAGCTGATTTTCGCGTTGTCCCTGCTGGTGCTGGTTCACGAGTTAGGACACTTCTTTTTTGCGAAGCTTTTAAAAATAAGAGTAAGTCACTTTTATCTCTTCTTCAATCCGAAATTCGCGATATTGAGGATGAAGAAATTCGGTGGCAAACTGCACTTCAAATTCTTTTCAAGAAACCCGGAATCTCTTGAAGCCGACGCAGACTTAAGCGTACTGGATGATGATGACTGGAGAAAGTACCCTGAGAGTACCGAATACGGTATCGGATGGGTTCCTCTCGGAGGTTACTGCTCCGTAGTAGGAATGATTGACGAGACTACAAGCGCCGACAAGCTTTCCAAAGAGCCGCAGCCTTGGGAGTTCCGCACGAAACCTGCCTGGCAGAGGTTTCTGGTAATGTTCGGCGGAGTATTCTTCAACTTCCTCCTGGCCTTTTTCCTCTATGGAGCTATTCTGCACATGTGGGGAGAAGAGTACCTGAAGAATGAAGACGCTACATACGGTATCGCCGTAAACGACCTCTCATACGAAATGGGTTTCCGCAACGGAGACAAAATCCTGAGTTTTGACGGCGTTCCGACCGATGATTTCTCTCAGCTTCAGATAGATCTTATCAGGTCCAAAGCTTCTGAAGCCCTCGTGCTCAGAGGCGATGATACCGTGAAAATCAATATCGACCCTGTCTATATGCCTGCAATGCTGAACACTCCAAACATGTTCCAGATTGCCTTCCCGTTCGTGGTTGACTCCGTTCAGGATTCTTCCCTCAACTATAATTCCGGCCTGATGCACGGAGACAGAATCGTGGCGGTCAACGGCGAGAAGATGTTTATCGTTCAGGATATTCAGGAAGAGCTTGCAAAGCATAAAAACGGTTCGGTAGTAGTCCAGGTAGAACGCGAAGATGGCGAGGTGACTCTGCCTCTCGCAGTCGATACGGCCGGCCATATCGGAGTGTTGCTTCAAAGTGACATGACGGAATACTTCAACATCACCAAGAATGAATACTCTTTCTTTGAAGCCTTCCCTGCCGGAGCGAAAAAAGGATTCAACACCATCAAGAATTACGTTAAAGAATTAGGCCTGATATTCTCGCCTAAGACTGAAGCATATAAATCAGTAGGTAGCTTTATCGCTATCGGAAGAATATTCCCGGGCACTTGGGACTGGTACAGGGTATGGTCTATCATGGCATTGTTCTCTATAATGCTGGGTGTGATGAACCTGATTCCTATCCCCGGCCTTGACGGTGGACACATTCTGTTCATCTTCGTAGAAATTCTCACCGGCCGCAAGCCGAGCGACAAATTTCTTGAGGTCGCACAGCTTATAGGCATGATTCTTCTGCTGGCCCTCATGGTGCTGGCTTTCGGAAATGACATCCGAAGTTTATTCTAGATTAAAAAGTATTGAATTATGAAACGTTTTTCATCTTTTCTGATAATAGGTCTCTTTGCAGTCGTGTCATTATGCTCCTGCAAAAGCGACCCTAATGCCGTCGTCCTCCCGAGCATCAGCGGAAAGCCGGGCGAGATAGGCATCGTTACTTCAAAAAGCAACTGGGAATCAGCACCAGGCAACGTTCTGCGTGATATTCTGTGTCAGGACTTCCCGTTCCTTCCTCAGAATGAGCCGAGATATGACCTGTTCAACATCCCGGAAGCCGCATTTACAAAGGTTTTCCAAGTTCACCGTAATCTGATTTTCGTGAGAACCGGCGAAGATTTTCCGGAAGGCCAGTTCATTCTCAACAAAGACGTCTGGGCATCTCCGCAGACCGTGGTGAGAATTGAGGCTCCCGACGCCGAAACAGCGGCGAACGTTATCAGAGAGAATGAAGCCAGCTTGCTCGCTATTTTCAATCAGGCGGAGAGAGACCGTGTGATTACCAACGCGAGGGCATTTGAAGACGTTTCAGTAAGACAGGCTGTTGAAAATATGATAGGTGGCTCACCAGCATTCCCCAACGGATATTCCATCAAGAAGGTTGACAAGGACTTTATGTGGATTTCATATGAAACCACGTATACCAATCAAAGTTTCCTGATCTACAGTTATCCGTACATCAGCGTTAAGCAGTTCGATGCGATTGCCATCGCCAGGAAAAGAGACGAAGTTACCAAAGAACAGATTCCTTGTACTACCGAGAACAGTTATATGATCATCAATCCTATGATTGCCCCGGCAAGTGAATTGATCAGGTACAACGGAAGAGAGTTCGTGGAGAGCAGAGGTCTTTGGGAAGCCTATAACGACTTTATGGGCGGCCCTTACGTATCACATACATTCTTGAGCCAGGACGGCAAGAGAGTTATCGTGATCGACGCATTCGTTTATGCACCTAGATACAAGAAGAAAAATTACTTGAAACAGGTGGAATCCATCCTGTATTCGTTCCGCTGGGCGGACGAAACCAAATAATCTTTCAAAAATTTGTATTGCTGAAAATAATTTTTACCTTTGCAGTCCTTTAAATCAGGGGAAATGTTTGGTGGGTTCGTCTAAAGGCTAGGACTCAAGATTTTCATTCTTGCAATAGGGGTTCGATTCCCCTACCCACTACTAGAAAAAAAACAAAAAAAATAAATAGTAATGGCAAATCACGCATCAGCAGACAAGCGTTTCCGCCAAAGTGAGAAACGCAGATTGCATAACAAGTATTATGCAAAGACTACTCGAAATGCTATCAAGGCACTTCGTAACACTACAGACAAAACAGCAGCGGAAGCTCTGGCTCCTAAGGTTTACGCAATGATTGACAAACTTGCAAAAACCAACACTATTCACAAGAATAAAGCTGCAAACTTGAAAAGCGGTATTTCATGCTACATTAACAAATTGGCTTAATTTGTTTTAACAGCATCTCGCTATACAAAAACTTCCCAACCTTTGGGAAGTTTTTTTTATTCTATGAGAGCCGTTACGAAGATAGCTGAATGGAGTCCTGAGGAGAGGCCCAGAGAGAAGATGATTGAGAAAGGGGCTGCAGCGCTTACCTCAGCAGAGCTCCTTGCCATATTGATAAAGAACGGGGTACGAGGCAAATCCACTGCCTACGACATAGCACTGGAGGTTTTAAAACAGGGAGGCGACTCCATTGCCGGAGTGGCCAAACTCTCTTACGAGAATCTGGTTGCTATCAATGGCTTGGGTCCGGCAAAGGCAGTCGAGATCCTGGCCGCGGTTGAGATCAGCAGGAGACTCGTTTCTTCACTCCCGTCGGAGCAGGTGGCCGTCTACTCCTCAAGGGAGGTGGTAACCCTGATGAGGCCCATTCTCCAGCACCTTGATTACGAAGAGTGCTGGGTAATCTACCTCACTCAGGCAAACACCATCATTTGCAAAGAAAGAATAAGTGTCGGAGGGGTCCGTGCCACCGTCATCGACATCAGAATAATACTGAAAAAGGCCGTAGAGAAGCTTGCCAGCGGGATTATTCTGGTACACAACCACCCTTCAGGGAATCGAAGGCCAAGTCAGAATGATATTAAACAGACCGAAAGCCTGCGGGATGCCGCACATCTGTTTGACATTAATCTCCTCGATCACATCATCATCACGAAGGGAAACCATTTCAGCTTCAGCGATGAGGGGCTATAGAAGCTCGCAGAGAAGGGTTGCGGAGGTGCAGTCTTTGACTTTCACGGTAACGTATTCTCCGATAGAATGACCCCCGGCCGGGAACACGCAGGTCTTGTTCTGCTGGGTACGTCCCGTCAGATCTGCCTTGGATCTCTTTGAATATCCGTCAACCAGCACTTCGAAAGTCTTGCCCACATCCCTTTTGTGACTCTCGAGGGAAAGGGTATTCTGGAGTTCAATTATCTGATTGAGGCGCTCAGTCTTGACTTCGAGAGGAACGTCGTCTTTGAAATGACGTGCCGCCATGGTTCCCGGACGCTCGGAATAGTAAAACATATAGGCGAAATCGAAGCCCACTTCTCTGAAAAGACTCAAGGTGTCCTGATGGTCCTGCTCCGTCTCCCCGCAGAATCCTGCGATGACGTCGGTGCTGATGGCGCAGTCCGGCATAACTTCCCTGATTTTGGCGATTCTCTCGAGATACCACTCGCGAGTATGCCTGCGACGCATTTTCTCGAGCATGACATTGCTGCCACTCTGCACCGGGAGGTGGATGTGATTGCAGATATTGTCATACTTCGCCATAGTATAGAGCAGTTTGTCACTGATATCCTTAGGGTGAGAGGTAGAGAATCTTATTCTGACACGGGGATTCAGAAGAGCAACCTTCTCGAGCAGGTCAGGGAAATCAACGTCGCTTTCACCGTCCACCCAATGGTAGGAATCCACATTCTGACCGAGAAGCGTTATCTCCTTATATCCAGATTCAATCACCTCGCAAGCCTCTCTGACGATGCTGTGAGGATCTCTGCTTCGCTCGGCTCCCCTTGTGTAAGGCACTACACAGTAAGAGCATACATTGTTGCAACCTCGCATAATGGAGATAAATGCCGATACTCCGTTTTTATCCATTCTGACAGGAGAGATATCACCGTAGGTCTCTTCATGAGAAAGAGCGGTGTTGATCTGCTTTGGATCAGCCTTCACACTTGCTATCAGCCTCGGAAGATCTCTGTAAGCGTCGGGACCGGCTACTATGTTGACGACAGGGTTCTCCAGAAGAGTCTCTTTCAGTCTTTCCGCCATACATCCGAGCACTCCCACCAGCAGATCAGGTCTCTTTTTCTTCTCAAGACGGAAGACGTCGAGCCTGCCCAGGATTCTCTGCTCGGCATTATCCCTTATGGCGCAGGTGTTTATAAGCACCAGATCGGCCTCTTCAATCGATTCGCAAAGTTCATAATTCTCCTTGCTGAGAATAGCCAGAACAACCTCGCTGTCACTCACGTTCATCTGGCAGCCGTAGGTCTCGATGAACACTTTGGAATGCTTTTTGATTTCTGTCATTACGGTAAATGCAATCTGTTCTACTGCACAAAGATAGAATTTTTATATCTTTGTATAGATTCAGAATTTGATATTATAGTTTAAAAAAAATGAAGCGTCATTTTCTATTATTTGCAGTTGTGTCATTACTGCTTTGTGGTTGTGCCACATACACGATGCCCACAGTGTCCGACATTAAAATCGACAATATAGAGAATGTCTCCTACAGCGGAGAGACCATTCTTGGGGACGTAACGGTTTCTTGCAATATTATCAATCCGAATCGCTCTGAAATTCAGATAGTTTCAGGAGAAGCAGTCGTTTACAGGAAAGGCAGAAGGTTCGCTTATGCCAGCTCTTACACACCTGTAACCGTCCCGACTCTCTATCAGGGGAGAATTCAGGCTACGGTCACCACTTATGTCGAGAATCCTCTCACCCTGCTCACGCTTGGGTTCCCTAACCTGAGCACCCTGAACACCGGGGACTTCACCGTGGATTATGATATCAACATAAAAAGTGGTAACTTCACAAGGAAGTTGTCCGACAGGCAAGTTCCTCTGTCGTCATTTATCAAGTACGTAGATCTCTTCTGATGATGAAAAAGACAATAATGATATTGCTGGCTGTATGTACATTCAACGCGGTGTACGGTCAGAATTATATATACAGGGGCAGTCAGAACAACGCAACTGAGCAGATTCCTCCGGCTGCAGACACATCAACTACGATTCCGAAAGCTCCGAGCCTTGATTCTTCCCTTCTGGGGATGAACATTATCACCATTCTCGAGAAGGACAACTTCGGAGAGGGAGAGGTTAACATTCAGCAGTCAGGAGCTATCGCTTCCGGGATGAACAGTTACCTGCAGTACAACAAGACCAAAAAAATTTCGGGATACAGAGTCCGCATATTCTTCGATAACAAACGTACGGCCAGAGTCCAGTCTGAAGAGTGCGCAAAATCATTCTCAGCCGAGTACCCTCAGATAGGCGTTTACCGTCAGTATGAGAATCCGTATTTCAAAGTGACGGTCGGAGATTTCCGCACGAAGAGCGATGCGATGAAGTTCCTCAATTCCATAAAGAATAAATACCCGGGAGTGTTCCTTGTTAGGGAAACGATTAATTATCCATTGTAAATATGCTCAAGCAGACCTTACAGCAAAAACAGGTACAGAAACTCTCTCCTTTGCAGATTCAGACAATCAAGCTCATCGAACTTCCGACGCTGGAATTGCAGCAGAAGATTCAGAAGGAGATAGAGGAGAATCCTGTTTTGGATGAGGTAGTGGAGGATAATACGGATGAAGAGGGGACTCCTGCAAACGTCTCTCTGAGCGAGTATGGCACAGATGACCCTACCCCGTCGTACAAATTGTACATAAACAATCAGGGGAAGGATCTCAAGCCTCAGTACAATACATTCTCAGTAAAAGAAAGTTTTCACCAGCATCTTGAAATGCAGCTGGGGTACGTGAAACTGGATCCGCGCAAGAGACAGATAGCTCAGTTTATAATCGGTATGATTGAAGACGACGGTTATCTCCGCCGCGACATGGAGTCGCTGGTAGATGACATCGCCTTCAGACTCAACATTGAAACGAACGAAGAAGAACTTGAAGAGATTCTCTCCATAATTCAGGAATTCGAGCCCGTAGGCGTAGGTGCCAGGGATCTGCGGGAATGCCTGCTGCTTCAATTACGTGCCAAGGAGCAGACTGAGGCGCAGCATAATGCCGAAATCATTCTGGAAGATTATTTCGACGCTTTCACGAAGAAGCACTACCAGAAGATTCTGAGCAAGATGTCGATTTCTGAGGAAGAACTCAAAGCGGCAATCGATGAAATCGTTAAGCTCAATCCAAAGCCGGGAGGTGAGATTGACGACTCTTATACAGACCAGGCCAGACAGGTCGTCCCTGACTTTATTCTGGAACTTAAGGACGGAGAACCGGTGATGAGCATGCCTAAGTTCAATGTACCCGAACTGAGGCTGAACCGACGTTATGCAAGCATGCTGGATAATCCGGACGCAAACAATACCCGCGAGGGGCGGGATGCTATGACCTTCGTAAAACAGAAGCTCAACAGCGCAAAATGGTTTATTGAGGCCATCAAACAGCGGCAGCGTACCCTGGAAAATACCATGAACGCTATTATCGAGTTCCAACACGACTACTTCATAGACGGAGATGAGACGAAGTTGAAGCCTATGGTTCTCAAGAATATCGCCGAGAAGACCGGACTGGACATCTCAACTATCTCCCGCGTGGTTAACTGCAAGTACATTCAAACCCATTTCGGCATTTACCCTCTCAAGTATTTCTTCTCGGAGGGCCTCGTAAATCAAGACGGAGAGGAAATCTCCACCAGGGAGATAAAGACCATCATGGCAGACAAGATAGATGAGGAAGACAAGCACAAACCATACACCGATGAAGAATTGGTGGAGGTCCTCAGTGCCCAGGGATACAAGGTCGCCAGGAGAACGGTAGCAAAATACCGTGAACAACTAGGGATTCCGATAGCCCGGCTCAGAAAAGAATTATAAAAAAAGTCCTGCATCACTGCAGGACTTTTTAATTGTAAGTCAAATACTAGTTGAAGATGTATTTGATACCAAACTGTATTTGCCAGCATTGAGCAGGGTCAATGGTTGGTTCATAAGATTGGTTGATATATTCACCGTTTATCTTGTTGAATGAGAATGTCGGTTCACCTGCTGCATTCTTACCTTCGTACTTCATAATACGCAGGTTGTTTGAAATGTTAGATCTCTTGGCGACGCCCCAACTTGAATTAATCATATTGCCGATATTGAGAATATCAACTGAAAGTTGGATATTATGTTGCTGTTTGCCTGTAGAGAATTTCAAATTCTGAGCCCAACGGAAATCGAAACGGTTCAGCCAAGGTGCACGGGCAGCGTAAGCTTCTGCATACTGTCCTTTATGGCTTCTCAGATATGCATCCTGTGCCACAAATGCATCATAAGCCTTTGCCATAGCGGCAGCATCGCTCTTCCAATTAACGTCTGCTCCTTTTGGATAGATGTACATCAGGTCATTGTTGATACCGTCACCGTTCATATCAGAAGAGTAGCAGAATGAGCCGTAAGATGGACTGTATCCAGAATAGAAGAGTGTGAACTCCATCAAGTCGGTCAGACCGGCATATTTGAAAGGAATCTGGTAGTTAATTGAACCGATAACCTTGTTAGGTGTTACATACTGTGAACGCTGAAGAGTTGCGAAGTTAGGACCGTCAACAGTGATAAGTCCTTGCCATGTTGACAGAGGGTCACTGCCAGGAAGACCTGTTATCTCTTTAGACTCAGTATGAGTATATGATGCCATAAGCTGCAGGTTCCTAACCGGCTCCATAGTAAACATAATGTTGCCGACATAACCGTAACCCTTGTTGGTATTTGACAGATAAGGAGCATTCTTCTTTGCGTAGATAGCGCCTTGGTTTGCAGGGTAGATCAAACGGTTGTCCACACCGTTGAATCTTGCCCATTCAGAAGTATTGTTGTCGATATTGATATTGTCAACTATAACTCCGTTTATGGTCTTATTGAAAATACCTTCAGCAGTGATAGTGAACGGGAAGTCAACAGGCACCTGGTAGTCAACTGCAAAAGAAGTCTTCCATACCTGAGGCATCTTGAATTTAGGATTAACTCCTGACATTGTGCTTCCGGCAACGTGGCTGTCATCTGTAATATCCTTAGGGAGACCGAGTTTTTCCACAGCCTCTGGGACTGTTGTAATCATTCCTGAATCAAATACATGAAGAGCAGGGTTCTTCTCGATAAGCTGCCCTGATGAAGACCACAGAGAAGTCATGCTTGTGTAAAGGTTCTGCACCATACCTGCATTTGTAGGCATATTGGTAAAATAAACCAATGGAAGACGTCCTTGGAACAAACCTGTACCTCCACGAAGTTTCAAAGAATTGTCACCGTTAACATCCCATACAAATCCTACGCGTGGAGAAACCTGTACTCTTGTTGAAGGCCATACGCCTGTATCAATCTTGATACCGTCTCTGAAAGTATATGCCAAGATAGCCTTGTTGGTTGCCAGATCCTTGTTGTTGAACAGCAAAGTGTCGAAACGGACACCCATTGTCAATTTGAATTTGTCGGTTACGTTCCATTCATCCTGGAGGTAAAGACCTATCTGGTTGAAAGTAACCTGTGCTGTAGGATTGAGATTTCCTCCCCAACCGTAGCAAGTTGCAAAGGATTCAGGAGTACCGTTGAGAACGTCTATGATTGACGCCTCGTTAGTCCAAGCATAGCGATAGTAGTTTGTACCGTTACGCATATAAGCGTTGTTAGCCATCTGATGCTCGTAGCTGATACCGGCGATAAGCTTGTGGTTACCGAAGGTCATAGTAACGTCATCCTTGATTGTCAGAATCTTGTTATGAACACCGTTGTTCCAAGTGAACAACTCATAACCGAGTGACATATAAGGCTGCCAGTTGCCACTGTCATCCTGTTTGATGATATCTACGTGAGGGAACGGAGTAGATGTTGAACCACGGCCGTCGTAAATGTCGGTATACGTAGCAAGGAACTGATTTGAAACTTTGTCAGAGAATCTTGCATTGTAATCCAAAGAGAATGTCTGAACGTCGTTTCTGTCAGAATACATGTTGTTGGCGAATGCCATACTCATGTTACCTACACGGTAAGTACCGTTCAGACGGTAGCCTGTGTTGGAAGAGTTAGCGTTAGGACCGTTCCATACTACATTTGACGCATAGTTATATCTCAAAGCAAGTTTGTGATTCTTGGCAATGTTCCAATCGATACGTGCGAGTATCTTACGGTTTGACTCATCTCCGAAGAAGTCAGTGTAAGATCCTGTGTCATATCCGTATTTGTCCTTCATATACTTCTGAACGGCTGCCAAGTCTGATTCTGTTGTCCTTGAAACGTTACCGGTTGCTGCTTCTCCGCCTTTGTTTGCGCGGAATTTAATAACCTGACCAGGCTGTTTAGTCTGCTCGTAGTTTACAAAGAAGAACAGTCTATTCTTAATGATAGGTCCGCTCAAGGTGAAACCGTAGATATTCTTCGCAGCTGCAGGACGAGCACCGAGGTCTTCTCCGTTGATACGGTTACCTCTGGTATCCTGATTCTGGAAGTAAGTATAAGCGGATGCCTTAAAAGTGTTGTTACCTGATTTGGTAATAGCGTTTACTCCACCGCCGATGAAGTTAGTCTGTCTTACATCGAAAGGAGCGACAACGATCTGAACCTCGTCAATCGCCTCGAGAGAGATAGGATTGCCGCCACCCGGGAGCTTATCCTTCAGACCGAAGTTATTGTTTAGGTTTGCGCCGTCGACAGTGAAGTTTGTAGAACGGCCGTCTCCTCCTGCGAAACTCATACCTGCGCCTGCATACGGAGAATACTTGGCGATATCCGATACGCTTCGGCTAACCATAGGCAATGAGTTGATCTGCCTGTTGGATACGTTGGTTGAAGCACCTGTCCTTTCCGTAGTGAATTTACTTGCGGAAGCGACAATGATGACTTCATTCAAAACCTCACTGCTGGTCATTACAGCATTCTGAGTGTAAGATTCACCAAGTTGAAGAGTAATGTCCGTATATCTGAGTGTATTGCACCCGATAAACGAAATTTCAACTTCGTAACCCTCGCCAGGTCTCATACCTGAAATGGAATAATAACCTTTGTCATTAACCATTGCAGCGTACACAGTACCTGAAGGAGTGTGAGTAGCAACGACTGCGGCGCCGAACAACGGTTCGCCTTGATCGTCAACAACCAGACCGTTCAAAGTTGCGGTGGTAATCTGCGCATTTGCTGAAATGGCAATAAAAAACATCGCAACTAGAGCAATCAAGCTTTTCAATGATTTTTTCATGGATTGATGTATTGATTATAGGTTAAATTGTTGCCTTGTATTACCTCTCAAAGATATAATAAAAGAGTACATTGTTTTCAACAATTTTAAAAAGTTATCAAGAAAAAGATTTATATCTTTGCGACAAAATTCAAGGAGTGGAGAGATTTGATTGCTTGCAACCACTTCATCAAAAAAATGCTAAAAAATATGACTACCTATCTATTTACCTCCGAGTCTGTTTCGGAGGGGCATCCTGACAAGGTTGCCGACCAGATTTCAGATGCTATTCTGGATGATTTCCTCAGACAAGACCCCGAAAGCCACGTGGCCTGTGAGACTTTTGTCAGTACCGGACTTGTTATAGTCGGTGGCGAGGCCACTTCCGACAAAGCCTATGTGGATATCCAGAAGGTGGCCCGCGACGTGATATCCAGGATAGGATACACAAAAGGAGAATATATGTTCAGCGCAGACAGTTGCGCAGTTATTTCCGCCCTTCACGAACAGAGCGCAGATATCGCTCAGGGAGTCAACAAGGAGAAAGAAGAGGACCAGGGAGCGGGAGACCAGGGGATTATGTTCGGTTATGCCTGCAATGAGACCGAACATTTTATGCCTCTGCCTATCACCCTTGCACATATGATGCTCAAGGAGCTTTCTGCCATAAGACGCGAAGACAATTCTCCGATGCCTTATCTGAGGCCTGACGCCAAGACGCAGTTTACTCTGGAATACGATGCCCGTACCAACAAACCGTTGAGAATCCATACCATTGTCCTTTCTGCTCAGCACGATGAGTTTGACACCGATGCAGCCATGCAGAAGAGAATACGCGAGGATGTCCGCAATATTCTCATTCCCCGCGTCGTTGCCCGGCTCGAGCCGCAGAATGCCGCCCTCTTCGACACCGATTACATTCTCCATGTAAATCCTACCGGAAAATTCGTCATCGGCGGACCTCACGGAGACACCGGATTGACTGGCAGAAAAATCATTGTGGATACATATGGAGGCAGAAGCGCTCACGGTGGAGGAGCTTTCAGCGGAAAGGACGCATCCAAAGTGGACAGAAGCGCTGCCTATGCAGCCCGCTACGTAGCCAAGAATCTTGTGGCGGCAGGTGTCGCGGATCAGATATCCGTCCAGCTGTCATATGCCATAGGAATTGCCGAACCGATAAGCGTTTTCGTAAACACTTTCGGCACAAGCCACACAAAAATGTCAGACGCCGAAATTGCCGCGACAATATGTAAACTGTTCGACCTCAGGCCATCAGCTATAATAAAGAGATTCGGACTGAAGAATCCTATTTTCCTCCCTACTGCAACTTACGGACATTTCGGCCGGGAACCGTACATGGAGAATGGTATGCAGTTCTTCGGATGGGAGGCTCTGGACAGCGTTGATCTTTGCAAAAGGAGTTTTGGGGTATAAAAAAAGAGGTTCACGAGGAACCTCTTTATAACAACAGTACATATGCCTATTTTTTCCCTTTTGTTTCAATGAGGATTACTCCTCCGGCAGCTCTGAACCCATACATCGCAGAAGATCCGTCCTTGATGACGGTAACATTCTCCACGTCCTGAGGTTTAACCAGATCCAACGGACCCTCAATGCCATCGATCAATACCAATGGCTCCGTGTCGCCGTTGACTGAAGCCTGTCCTCTTATGACAAGCTTATTGCCGTCTACCACTGTCAGGCCAGGGAAACGTCCTGACAGATATTCG
This sequence comes from Bacteroidales bacterium, assembly GCA_017450655.1. GTDB lineage: Bacteria > Bacteroidota > Bacteroidia > Bacteroidales > UBA932 > Equibacterium. The sequence continues at coordinate 31,313 of JAFSTD010000087.1, forward strand.
TAGATGTTGGTATAAGTAGCTGTCTCCTTATCATCCGTAGTCTCTTGCTGGATAGCGAAGTTGTTGAGACTTTTCTTCGTGCTGCCGAAACCGGAACCGAGGATATCGTCAGGATTGGAAGTGTCAGCTACGTTGTGAGATGCACCGCAAGCGACAAAGAGTGCTGCGGCGAATATAATTGTTAAATACTTAAGTGTTTTCATAATCATACCTCCTATACAAAAATACTATAAATCCTCGACACTCGCAAGAGTCGCAACCGAGATTCTGAAACCTGCTTTCACCAGCGGCTCGATTGCGGCCGCCATGGTTGCTCCCGTTGTGAGGACGTCGTCTATTAATAGTATACTGCAAATACCTTGCCGCCTTAGACGACCTGCAAGTTCCTGATTTACAACAAATGAGCCCTTTACATTTCCCTCTCTTTCGCCTGTTCCGAAGGCTGTCTGGGTCTTGGTATAGCGCCTCTTCTTCAATAGCTTCGGAAAAGATTGTAAATGCAGCGCTCCGGCCACCTCCTCAGCAATGATGTCCGACTGGTTGAAGCCTCTTCTAAAACGCTTAAACAGGTGAAGAGGCACCGGAACAACAGCCTGAACCGACGCAAACCGGGGCGATTGGGCAAGAACCCCTCCCAAACGGGCTGCCAGGAACCTTCCAAGGTCAATATTTCCCTGATATTTGAAAGTCCGGATCAATTCCGAATAGCCTTCATACCGATAGAAGAACAGCGACGTTGCTGCCACTACATATACACCCTTGTCAATTATTCTCCGTTCCAAAGAGTTGTCTCCATAGTCCCACATATACGTCAGAGGCATGTCAGCCAGACACGCTCCGCATATCAGCTCTTCCTCATTCTGAAGAAAAGCTCCGCAAACATTACACTGCCTCGGGAAAAGGATGTCGCCTAGAGCACGGACATCCCTCATAAACAATTTCAGAATCCTTCGCCACATATCTTCCCTTCTTTATTATAGACAATTCAAAGATAATTAATTACTTTTGCATATTGTGCTAGACTTCATAAACATAAATTTCATCGACGTACTGGATGTCATTATCGTGGCATTCATATTCTTTGAGCTGTTCAGACTGACCCGCGGAACAAATGCCATAAACATTTTTATGGTCATTATGATACTCTATATCTGCTGGATTGTAGCCCGCGCCTTAGGAATGGATCTGCTCTCTCTGATTCTGGGACAGATTCTGGGAGTGGGAGTTCTCGCCCTGATAATCATATTCCAACAGGAAATCAGGCGTTTTCTACTCCATTTGGGAGGAGTGGCCCCTTTAAGGAAGAGAAAGAGACGCTCTATATTCTACAGAAAGCAGGAAGGATTCTCCACAGCCGCCATCGATGAGATTACTAACGCATGCTCACGAATGTCGGCAAGCAAGACGGGCGCTTTGATAGTCATTAAGCACGAATCCTCTCTCGAGTCATACATAGAAACCGGAGACGTCATCGACGCTACCATTCACAGAAGACTTATAGAGAATCTGTTCTTCAAGAATTCTCCTCTCCACGACGGAGCGATGATCATTACCAACAGCAGAATCATAGCGGTAAGGTGCACCCTTCCGATTACCGACAATCAGGATATCAACCCGTCCTACGGAATGAGGCACAAAGCCGCCATCGGTGTCACCGAACAAACTGATGCGGAAGCCATTGTGGTTTCCGAAGAGACCGGCAACATCTCTTACGTGGCAAACGGTGTCATTACCTTGATGAACAGCATCATTGAGCTTCGCGTCGCTCTTGAAAATTCATTCAAATAGTGAACTTAGAGCAGAAAATAGGATTTGACAAAATACGTGGAATGATTGCATCCAAGTGTTCCACGAACTATGCTGCCGCTCGCGCTGAGAACGAAGCAATTTCCTGCGAAGAGAATCAGATCCAACACAGGCTGATGCTTACCGATGAGATGAAGCTCATCTGTATGTTCGAGGATACTTTCCCTGCAAACGGCTATATCGATTCCAAAGAATTTCTTCTGAGACTCAATTCTGACCAGGCCGCCATCGACCTCCAGTCACTGGTACTGCTTCGCACGAGTCTGGACACTCTGAGAAAAATTCTCTCGTTCTTTCAGAAAGCGAAGAGCGCCGGACTCTATCCCACTCTTGTACTGATGGCCGAGCCGATTGCTCAGTATCCTGAGATTTCAAGACGGATCGACACCATTCTCGACAAATACGGAGAGGTACGGGACAATGCCTCCGAGCAACTGGCCATAATCCGTAAGTCACTGAAAGATAAAGAGAAATCCATATCAAAGAATATTCTGTCCATTCTTCAGAAAGCTCAGGCGGAGGGACTCGTCGAAGAGGGGGCGTCAGTCTCGATCAGGGACGGCAAAACGCTCATCCCCGTAGCTGCCGCTAACAAGAAAAAGCTTTCCGGAGTTGTCTACGATGAATCTGCCACCGGAAAGACAGTGTTCATCGAGCCTTACGAAGTAATCGAACTGAACAACCAGGTGCGTGAACTGCAGTTTGAAGAGCAGCGGGAGATACAGAGAATCCTTTTTGAATTCACCGCATTTTTGCGCCCTTATCTTCCAGAACTGGTAGAATCCGCTCTCTTTATGGGAGAGATCGATTTTATAAGAGCCAAGGCTCTCGTTGCTATGGATATCATAGCCGGAATGCCCGTGATATCCAAAGACGGCGCAGTGAGACTGCACAAAGCACGTCACCCTCTCCTTGAGAAGGCTCTGAAGAAAGAGAATAAAGAGATGGTTCCGCTATCGCTGGAGCTCACGAAAGAGAAACACATTCTTCTCATTTCCGGCCCTAATGCAGGAGGTAAATCGGTATGCCTCAAGACAATGGGATTGCTGCAGTACATGTTCCAGTGGGGAATGCTGATACCTACTTCGGAAATATCCGAGATGGTCATCTTCGACTCCGTATTCATCGACATTGGGGATGATCAGTCCCTTGAGAATGACCTCAGCACTTACAGTTCTCACCTAATGAACATGCGCGAGATCGTCGCCTCTTCAAACGAGAAGTCACTCGTGCTCATCGACGAGTTCGGAAGCGGGACGGAGCCTGCCGCAGGCGGTGCCATCGCGGAAGCTATTCTCGCAGAGCTCGACGCCAAAGGCGTTTACGGCATAATCACGACCCACTACACCAATCTGAAACTGTTTGCCGGCAATAGCAAAGGAGTGGTAAACGGAGCTATGTTGTTCGATGCCAACAACATTGCCCCTCTGTTCAAATTGGAACAGGGTCTTCCGGGCAACTCTTTCGCATTTGAACTTGCGCGAAAGATCGGTCTGCCCGAAGCAATCGTCAAAAAGGCCGAGGAACTGGCAGGCGAGGACTTCGTGGATATGGAGAAACAGCTGCGCAAAATTGCCCGCAACAGAAAGGCTCTTGACCAGAAACTGATAAAGGTCCGTTCTGCCGACAAGGCTTTGGAAGGACTTACCGATAAATATCAAAAGGAACTCTCGGAAATCAAAGTTCTGAAAAAACAGATTCTCGATCAGGCCCGCAGCGAAGCAAAAGAGATTCTTGCCGGAGCCAACAGGCAAATAGAGAATACCATCCGGGAAATTAAAGAATCCCAGGCAGAAAAAGAGAAGACCAAAGCTTCCCGCAAAAAGCTTGAATCCTTCAGGGACACTATACTGGATGATCATTCCGATGCAAGTGACGACAAGATTGACCGTGAGCTCGAACTGCTCCTTGCAAGAAAACAGAGAGAACAGAAACGCAAGGAAGAGAGAGCCAGAAAGGCGGGGACTCCCGTTTCCGGGAATCTGGTAAAACCGGTACCGAAGGATAACGACGGTCCCGTCAAAGTGGGAGACAAAGTAAGAATAAAGGACGGTGATCTGATCGGAGAAGTAGTTCAGATCAGCACAAAAAGCGTGTCCGTGGCCATCGGCAGCATCACCACAAAGATGGCTCCTTCAAAGATTGAAAAAATCTCCAACGCAGAATACAAGAGTTCCCTGAAGAAATCAGCAACTCAATTCTCATCGACATCTTCTTACGGAAGTGAAAGTGTCTCAAAGAGAAGACTGGAATTCTCCCCTTCAATTGATATCAGAGGCCAGCGCCTTATGGACGCTCTCGACATTGTGACGCATTTCATAGATGACGCTCAGATGGTGGGAGTCTCACAAGTCAAAATTCTTCACGGCAAAGGGAACGGAATTCTCCGGGAAGAAATTCGTAAATACCTCAAGACAATGCCGGGAATCAAATCTTTCGCCGACGAAGACATTACCCTGGGCGGAAGCGGAATCACCGTAGTCTACCTCGACTAACTGACCTTTTTTACTGCTTTCCTTATCATCGCGTCCCACCAGCGGGCAGGAAGAATTCTCTTGAAGAACATTATTGTATGGGAGCCAAAACCCGTCATGTATCTCGCCTTTGGATGGTGGTCATTTACGGCATGGCTGATCGCATTTGATATGACAGAAGGGGATGAAAACACATTTCCGGAATAATACTTCTTCATAAGAGCCGCCTCCTTGTCCCCTAATTCCTGGTAGACGGTCCCTTTTGAAGATTCCGTCAGATGGTCTGCGGCTATTATTCCCCAATTGGTCTTAATTGCTCCCGGCTCTATCATGGAAACTTCTATTCCGAAAGGCTTCAACTCCATTCTCAAAGCATCGCTGAAAGCTTCTACAGAATATTTTGAAACGTGATACCAACCTCCGTACAAAAGTACTGAACGGCCGGCTACCGATGATATGTTGATAATGCGGCCGCTCTTCTGCTTCCTCATAACGGGAATTACCAGCTGGGTGATACGGGCGAGGCCGAAAACATTTACTTCAAGCTGCCTGCGAGCCTCTTCGATTGGAACGGTCTCTATGGCTCCGAAAAAGCCGAATCCCGCATTGTTTACCAAAACGTCTATTCTCCCCTCTGCATCCAATACCGTATTTATTCCTGAAACAACCGAATCCTCGTCAGTTACGTCCATCTTGATGGGGATGACTCCGTCTTTTACAAGCGGTTCCATCTTTTCCACCCTTCTGGCAGTACCATAGACTCTGTGTCCTTGACTAGCCAGCAGCTGCGCGGTCTGATACCCGATGCCGCTGCTTGCACCGGTTATAATGATTACCTTACCTTCCATTAATTGCTAGAACAGTTGCAGAACAAGCCATTTCCCCTTCTCTTTAATCAGAAGCATGGAACGCTCTATCGTCTCTTCATTTCCATACGGATGGATGAGATATTCGACGGTGGCGACACCTTTTTCAGACTTGGTGTCCACTTTGGTAATATCAAAAGTGGTGTTCATGGAGGCTTCTTTGACCAGCTCAGTCATCTCTTCGCTTGGCAGTTCCACGTCACTTATCGATTCTTGAATCTCGGCGGCCAGATCTCCTGCGCAAAAAGAGCCCGCAGTCTCATACTCCATATTGAAGAATGCGGTCAGAAAACTCTCCGCCACCTTGCCTGCCTTCCTGGATTCCATGGAGCATCCGCAAAGAAGGGATGCAGACAGAAACAGACAAGCCGCAATTTTTATTGTCGATTTCATTTAACCTGAGTGTTATATTTCTCCATACGCTTGTCTCGACGTTGCTTCTCCTTGCCGTACGGTGATTTCATATATTTCTTCCATTGATCCGGAGTAAAGATGGATTCGAGCACGGTATCAATGTAGTCATTCCATTTGTCAGAAACCTGCTGATAGAAGTCGGTATTCTGGAAACCTCTCATCTGCAATTCGTTCATGTCTGCATAATAGAGAGGGAGAACGCGCTGATACAATGTGTCCACCTTAAAAATCTGAGCATAGTCCAGACCGAAATCCTCTCCGATACCGTTTGCCTGCTCTTCGGCGAGCTTATTATAATCAACGGTCTGCTCCTGTCCCTGGTTCTGATTCTGCGCAAAGGCGCAAAGGCTTACCGCCAGACCAAGGACTACACAAAACACGTTTCTGAAGTATTTCATAATAACTTTTTATATCTTTGTAACATACAAAGTTAGCAAAATCTATTCCAAATATGAAAAAAACTCTTTACACACTGTGCGCAATTTGTATCGCGCTGTTGATGCCTGCAGACAACCTTCTGAGTTGCACCAACCTCCTTATTTCGAGGGGTGCATCCGTAGACGGTTCTGTAATGGTAACGTATGCTGCTGACAGTCATTCTCTTTTCGGAGAATTGTATTTCAAACCTGCAGCCAACTGGCCGACAGGTTCTAAAATTGACGTTTATAACTGGGACAGAGGTAATTATCAAGGTCAGATCGCTCAAATCCCTCACACCTACCAAACCGTAGGCAATATGAATCAGTATCAGGTAATCATCACTGAAACCACTTTCGGCGGAGTGAACCTGGCCAACAGAAACGGACTTATAGATTACGGATCATTGATATACATCACTCTTCAACGTGCCAAAAGCGCACGTGAGGCTATCCAGATAATGACCAGCCTCACTCAGCAATACGGCTACTGCTCAAGCGGAGAATCATTCTCAATCGCTGACAAAAACGAAGTGTGGATTATGGAGATGATTGGCAAAGGTGACCAGCTCGGTACAGTATGGGTGGCAATCAGAATCCCTGACGGATATGTCTGCGCTCATGCAAACCAAAGCCGCATCCACAAGATTCCTTTCAACGACAAAGAGAACTGTCTGTATTCTAAAGACGTCGTTTCTTTCGCAAGAGAGAAAGGTCTTTACAGTGGATCTGACGAAGATTTCAGCTTCTGCGACACTTACAATCCATTGGATTTCAGTGGAATGAGAGGTTGCGAAGGTAGAGTATGGTCTGCTTTCAACATTCTCGGCGGCGGTACTTTCACCTGGGAAGACGCTGACGGAGTTCATACAGCAGCCGCTGATGACTACCTTGATTTCGCTATGGGATACAATCCGGACCACAAGATGCCTCTTTACATCAAACCGGCTGAGAAAGTTACCCTTTCTCAAGTTGCAAACGTAATGAGAGATCACTACGAGGGTACCCCTATGGATATGACTGAGGATCCGGGTGCAGGAGTAAGCCGCCTGCCTTACCGCTGGCGTCCTATGACCTTCACCGTAGACGGTGTTACTTATACTCACGAACGCGCCATCGCCACTCAGCAAACCGGATTCTGGCTGCTTGGCCAGGCCCGCAGCTGGCTTCCTGACGAGGTTGGCGGTATAGAATGGTTTGGTGTCGACGATGCGGGAACTTCTCCTCTTACTCCTATGTACACCAACATCTCTTTCGTCCCTGAGTGGTTCCGTGAGGGCAACGGCAGCATGGTGGAATATTCTCCTACCGCTGCATTCTGGCAAGTCAACAAAGTGACCCATTTCGCTTACCTGTTCTATGACCGTGTAGCTCCGGTATTGAGAGAAGAGATAGAGAAGCATCAGGATTTCTGCCTGGAGCAAGTTGCCAAGACTGACGCAATGGCAGTTAAAATGCTGAACGCAGGTAACAGGAAGATGGCTGTCGACCTCATTTCAGAGACAAGCAACAAACTCGCCGAGAAGATGTTCAACCGCTGGAAAGAGCTGGAGAATGAGCTTCTGGTTAAGTATATGGACGGCAACATCAAGCGTGTCAACGAAGACGGATCATACGTGACCCGTCCGGGAACAACAATCCCTTCTGTCGATCAACCTCAGCAACGTGAGACTTGGTTACGCGCAATCGTGAATGACAGAGGAGAAACCTTGAAAGTCGTTCAGCCTAAGAAATAATCCGGTTGCCCGGCAAATAAAAAACCTCTGCAGTCTGCGGAGGTTTTTTTATTCAGGAGATCCCTGCTGAATAATGAGAAACGTCTTTTTGAGCGTCTCTGTCTCTACAGTTATCGAGCATCTGCGGGATTCCGCATCGGTATTCTCGAGAACGCTTACGGTGATGGCTGTCTCGCCGCTTCCCTCTGTAAGATCGCATGAAGCCCAGTTCGAATTGCTGTACAAAGACCAGTCAACGTTGGTGACTACAGTCTGAGGAACGGTCTGGGCAGCAGCCGACACGCTCAGAGTATCCTTTGCGAATGAGAGAGACGGAAGGATGTACTTCTCACAGGATGAGAAGCAAACACTCCCCGCCAGTGACAGAGCAAGCAACAATATGACGATTTTTCTGTTCATCGTATAAATACAAAGTTATTAATATTTTTCATACCTTTGCTTTGATGAAGAAACTACTCCTTACAATCTGCGCATTCGTCGCTCTGTTTTTAAGTTCCTGCTCTGATCCGGTAGCACCTACCATCTCTTTTTCAGAATGGTACTTCAACGTTCCGTTCACGGGTGGCGACATCACATTCTCAGTTACATCCAATATGCCTTGGGAATTGAAAGCCGAGGAAGGAGACCCTATTACGTACAGTCCTAAGAGCGGTGACGCCGGCACTTACGAGATAACGGCATCAATCCCGGCTACGGATGCTTTTACCACCACCAAGCACAATCTAACCGGGACCAGCAACGCCGAGACTACTTTCATTTCATTCGTGGTAAGGATTACCCAGGATCCAAAACCCGCTTTGTATCTATCTCAATACAAAGCAACCGCCCCGAAAGAGGGGAAGCTCATCGAGGTTCTGGTTTCTGCAAATGATTCGTGGAGTTCTGTATGTGATACGGAGGGTGTTGTAGTGTACCCTTCTTCAAACATTACCGGAGAGTACAGAGTATTCATTACCGTTCCTGAGAATACCGGCACGTCATCCAGATTGATTGACGTCGCATTCTCGATTCCGGCTATGACGGAACACCTTCTGATTATCCAGGATTAACTGTTCAAGTAAGCTTCCTGTTCCTTTGTAAGGCTGTCGATTGAAACTCCCCAGCTTTCAAGCTTCTTTGATGCCACGTACTCGTCAATTTCATCCGGAACAGTTATCACGGTCGACGGGATCATCCCTTTATTGTGTACCAGATAGGCTACGCTCAAAGCCTGAACTGCAAAGCTCATATCCATTATTTCAGCCGGGTGGCCGTCACCAGCGGCCAAGTTGACCAGCCTTCCTTCGGCAATCACGAACAGGCTGTTTCCGTTGGACAGCTTGTATCCCCGGATATTCTTGCGCGCCTCCCAGGTATCTGTGGCTATTTTTGAGAGAGCCTCTACATCAACCTCTACGTTGAAGTGGCCTGCATTGCAGAGAATGGCGCCGTCTTTCATCTTTTCGAAATGCTTTTCGGCAATAACTTTCGTACAACCGGTAACGGTAACGAATAAATCGCCGACAGGAGCAGCCTCGTCCATCGTCATCACCTTGAAACCGTCCATCACCGCTTCCATGGCGCGGATAGGATTCACCTCCGTCACTATCACGGATGCTCCCAGCCCTTTGGCCCTCAGAGCGACTCCTTTGCCGCACCAGCCGTATCCGGCTACGACCACATTCTTTCCTGCGACAATCAGATTGGTAGTGCGATTTATGCCGTCCCATACTGACTGTCCGGTACCATATCTGTTGTCGAAGAGGTATTTGCTGTTGGCGTTGTTCACCATCACCATAGGGAACATCAATTCTCCGCGCTGAGCCATCGCAATCAGGCGATTGATACCGGTGGTAGTCTCCTCACAGCCGCCAATGACGTCCTTTATCAACTGTGGATATTCTCTGTGGATAAGGCTCACCAAATCCCCTCCGTCATCGACAATGATATTTGGTCCGGCCTCTATGACGCATCTCAGGTGATGCTCATATTCTTCCTGAGTTGCCGCATGCCAGGCAAACACGCTTAGACCGTCCTTTACCAGAGCAGCAGCCACGTCATCCTGAGTGGAAAGGACGTTGCTTCCGGTGACGTACATATCGGCTCCGCCCGCTGCAAGGACCTTGCACAGATATGCAGTTTTGGCCTCCATATGAACTGAGAGGGCTATTTTAATCCCTTTTAAAGGTTTCTTCTCGGAGAATTCTTTCTCTATTCCTCTCAACAGAGGCATATTCCTCTTCACCCAGTCTATTTTGACCGCTCCTTCCTGCCACAATTCCGGATTTCTGATTTCACTCATAGCGTGTTTTTTAGGATTCATACAAGACAAAGATACTATGTTTTCATTTTTTTATGTATTTTTGATATGCATGAAGCACACAATAATGTTCTATAATTTGGATAATCTCTACGATACCGTAGCGAATCCAAATACAGATGACAGCGAATACACCCCGACCGGGCAAAAGAGGTGGGATTGGCTGAAATACAGGAAAAAGCTCGAGAATATCGCCGATGTCTTTTTAGCGGTAAAAGGCAGCGTGGGGGATTTCCCCACCCTTATAGGCGTCTCCGAAGTTGAGAATGACAAAGTCTTGGAAGACCTGGTCAGCCAGAAAAAGCTGTCCGGAGGCCATTACAAGTACGTTCACTACGATTCAAACGATACACGCGGTGTCGACGTGGCCCTTTTATTCCGTCCCTCAAGCTTCAAGCTTATCAAAAGCGAACCTTTGAAACTCATTCTCAGAAGCGGACGTGAATATGTCGGCAGAGACATTCTTTTTGTACTGGGAGAGATAGAAGGAGAATTGTTTGCGATATACGTATGCCACCTGCTGTCCCGCAGGGCCGGCGTAAATGCTTCTCAGGGCTTCAGAAGGGCCGGTACAGAAACTATCTACAACCACGCGGCCGCGCTCCGGCAGGAATTCCCTTACGTCAAGGTCGTGATAATGGGAGATATGAACGATACCCCGGCTGACGATTCTCTTAAAGTACTTCTTAAAGCGCGAAGGACCATCAAGGAGGTGGGCTTCAATGACTATTTCAACCCTATGTGGCAGCTTATGGACAAAGGGTACGGAACGAGCCTTCACAACCACAGGTGGGTATTGTACGACAATATCATAGTCAGCCATAGCCTTCTCATAGGCAGCGGACTGAGAATAATGCCGTTAGGCAAAGGCTTCTATGCCGAAATATTCGCCAAGAGCTTTATGATGTCCCGTGGCCAGCCGAAACGAAGCTATGCAAAGAACAAGTATCTGGGAGGCTACAGCGATCACCTTCCGGTTCTCATAAGACTAAAAAAAGACGGCTGATAGCCGTCTTTTTTTAACTAAACTTGAATTGATTAGTTGTTGACGACAGGATTATTTGTCGTCACACTTGGTGCAGGAGTAGGACGAGGCTGTGGAATCACCACCTTCTTCTCTCCTCCGACAAGTTTATTGTATTCTTCTTCAGAAACAACTTGTGAAGAACCATTGAAAACAGCTCCTCTCTCAATCAATAATTCTACTGCTACGATAGAACCCTTGAAGCTTGAGCTTGTTCTGAGTGTAACAAGATGAGCTACAAGCTTATCGCATTCGCATTTTCCATAGATGTCGATTTCTGCGCAACTGATGTCAGCTTTTACGCTTGAGCTGTCGCCAAGGACTAGTTTGGCTTCTGTCTTTACGGTACCCTGAAAATCACCGTCGATTCTGATATCGTTCTTGGAATTAAGTGTACCTTCAAGAATCTGTGTTCCTTTGGCAATGATAGTAAAGTCTCTGTCGCTTATAGCACTGCCGTTTGTTCCGCCATTAAATTGATTTGCCATATTGTTTTATATTTTGAGTTCGAAGTTAGAATTTTGTAGGCTGATTTTCAAATTTTTTTATTCTGTTTTTCTAATTTTTATATGAAACCACGCGAAGAACATGTTTACGAGAGGGCTCAAATAACAGAAGAAACAGAAAGGAAGATATGTCAAGGTAGCCACTCCCAAAACCGTAGACTGGGTGGCTCCGCAAGAGTTCCAAGGGATCAGAACGGAGGTCACGGTACCTGAATCTTCGAGGGTACGGCTCAATAATTCAGGAGCCAGTTTCCTCTCTTTAAAGGCGTTTGCATACATTTTGCCGGAAAGGATCAGGGTAACGTACTGCTCAGCTGCAACGATATTGAACAGAATCGTGCTCAGTGTGGTTGTGGTCACCAGGCCACCGTCCGAAGAGATATTCTTGAGCAGGGTATCGGTGATTTTCTTGAGGAATCCGCCTGCATCCATTATTCCGCCGTAGGCCATGGCCATCAAGACCAGCCAGACCGTATTCAACATTCCGCTCATACCGGAAGTGGCGAACAGTTTTGCTATCGCCGGATTGTCAGCAGGAACCGATATCGGGCCGTACATTGACTTGGTAACTACGTCGAAGACGTCGAAGAAAGAATTGCCCCCGGCTATCGCGGTGATTACGTCCATCTGGAAGATAACGGCAAATACTCCTGCCAGAATGCCGGAGAACAGCAGAGTTACTACAGCCGGAACCTTCTTGATTATCAAATAAATGGTAATGATTGGGATAAGGAACAGCAACCAGTTGATGTGATAGATGTCCTTGATGGCAGCCTGCATGTCAGAAACGGAAATCAAGGCATGTGTTTCTCCGAAAAGAGAGATTCCGGTAAAAATCAGAAGGGTGAGAATCAGTGTCGGAATGGTTGTCTGGAACATATACCCGATGTGCTTGAACAAATCCACTTCGGCCACACTGGCTGCAAGGTTTGTGGTATCGCTCATAGGGGACACCTTGTCTCCGAAATAAGAACCTGATATAATTGCTCCGGCAATGACCGGTTTCCCGAATCCCAACGTCTCTCCAATACCCAGCAAAGCCACGCCGACCGTAGCGATTGTTGACCAGGAGCTTCCAGTTGCCATAGAGGTAATGGCGCAAATTATTACCGTAGCCGGGAGATAATACTCGGGCTTGAGAATATAAAGTCCGTAGTAAATCATTGTCGGTATAACGCCGCTCAACATCCATGTACCTGCGAGCATACCAATCGCCAACAATATCAGAATGGCGATAAGAGTGGAGGATATCGTCTTTTCAATCTGCGTAAACAGTGTGCTCATCGTCACTCCGTTACGTACCGCCAGCGCTCCGGCCACCAATGCTGCAAACATCAGCGAGAGCTGTGCCGTACCTGACAGAGTGTCTTCTCCAATGAACAATACGTTGAGAAGAATTAATCCAAGCAGGAATATAATGGGAATAAATGATTCAAACAATGTGGGTTCTTTTACCTCACGCACTTTTTTATCATCAGAAGAGGCCATACATCAAAGCGTCTATTTTGTCTGTTATATAATTGAAATCATCAGGATTGTTCTTGAAATCCAAATCATCGGCATCTATTGTCAGCACCTTGCCCTCATAATTCTGTATCCACTTGTCATAGAGCTTATTAAGCCCACTGAGATACTCAAGGCTTATCCCCTGTTCATATTCTCTGCCTCTTTTCTGAATCTGCGCCACCAGGTGAGGGATGGAGCATTTGAGGTAAATCAGGAAATCGGGGATTCGAACCATCGACAGCATCACGTGGAACAAATCCATATAAGCTATATAATCTCTCTCGGTCAGATTGCCGAGACGTCTGTTATTCTCAACGAATACATAGACGCCCTCCAGAACGGTTCTGTCCTGAATAATGGTCTTGTCCGACTTGGAGATTTCGAGAAGATCCTTGAATCTCTGAGTGAGGAAATACACTTCCAAATTGAAGGACCAGCGGCTGATGTCTTTGTAATAATCTTCCAGATAAGGATTAAACGTGACAGACTCATATTTGGGAATCCATCCATAATGCTCGGAAAGCAACTTGGTTAGAGTTGTTTTCCCGCTTCCTATATTTCCTGCCACTCCTATATGCATGTTACTGCTCCTTTGGGAATCTTAATTCTCCGGTATAATTCATGACCGTACGCTCGCTGCCTTTGCAAACGATGTTGACGGTACCATCATCCCATATGGTAAGGTCCACTATGAATACCTCATTTTCCACTTTTGTCGTGAAAGATACAAGATACTCGCCCTTTGTCCCTCTTGCCTTTTGAGTTACGGTAACGGGTTGATCCTTGAATACAATGGCAGCATCTTCGCCAAAACCTGAAGAAGAGTATTTGTTGCCAATGAAAGGCAATCTGGTATTTGCCACTCCATTTTTAACTTTCAGAGAATAATCGTTTGTAGTTTGTCTCGGTTGCTGACCCATAGGATAAATCCAGGTAATCGAGATATTCAGATCCATGTTGTTGACGGCATTCACCACCTGCTGAGGATTCTTTGCAGTTTCCGTAGTGCTGCCCAACAAGCCGCAGCCTGTCATCAGGAGGGCTGACATAAGACAGATAATCGTAAAATTACTAGCTTTCATAATCATATATTTTTGTAAAGATAGTACAATCTCCGGGAACTACAGTTCAATGTCCCATATACCTGCGCTGCGTTCCAGTTCCACCCAGGCCGCCATACAGTCGTGAAGAATCTCCGCATAGGACTTAGCCACATCACTGTATGTACTTTGAGCATTCAGCACTTCGAGCAAAGAGATTTCTCCGCGGGTATATGCGTACATCCTGCCGTCAAGAACTTTCTTTGCGCTCTCCATCAACAGAGAATCATAATCCGCTACTTTAATTCTGGCAGATTCGTAATTGTTGTATGCCTGGACAATCTCCGCCATAACTGTGTTCTTCACGTTGTCGGCCTGCAATCTCGCCTGCTGGACTCTCACCTGGCCCGATTTGATCTGGCCTTTGTTGAGGTTTGAAAGCGGAAGAGGTATGCTGAGACCGACAGAATAGCCGATGAATTCCGGCGCCGGGGCTTCTTCGTTACACACTCTGGTATTGTAGTTTGCTCCCAAAATGAGGTCTATGTCAGGATTTCTCTCAATGCGGATCATTCTCAATTCGCTTTCAGCCAGATTCGCATTCTTCAGGGCAAGCAGAACGTCTTCTCTGTTCTCCACTGCTTCCGCTATCAGATCCTGAAGAATGAAGAGCCTCTCAGGGTCTTTAAGCTTGCCTGTGATATCGGAAGATCCTCTGAGAGGATTCCCCGAAATCTGGTCGAGATAGACGAGAATGTTGTTGTATTCTGCCTGTTTAGAATAGTATTCCTGCTTTGCAATGTTTGCCTCCAGATGTGTCTGAATGGCATCCAGCTGGGAAATATCCCCTTTCATGAATCTGACGCTGTCAGTTGAAGAAAGAGTGCTGAGATTGTCGTATACCTGTTTCTCTATCTGAAGAAGATCCCTCGCCAACAATGCGCCAAGATAGCACAGGGTTGCATCTGCGCGAAGATTTCTCAGATAATCCTGCAAAGCCGCCTCAGTGGCTGACAGTGCCTGCTTGGCGTAGTCGATTCTGGCCGCACGCTTTCCAAGGGAGATGGTCTTGCTCAGTTCCATCTCAACGCTTTGTCCCATCATAATGTCCCAGTCGCTGTTGTTACCGTAGGATACTCCTACGACCGGATCGAGAAACATTCTGGAAGCCATCAGTTCTGCCTCTGCAAGAGGGAGATTCAGCTTCTCTGCAGCATATTCCAGATTGCCTTCATAGACATCGTTGATAAACTTGCCGTAGTTCAGGCTTTGGGCATTGGCGGCAGTGACTGCCAGACAGACATATAGTATCGTAATTATTCTTTTCATAACAAGTCTCCTTTAGGCTCCTGCTCCTTTTGCAGAGCTCTGTTTTCAACCATGTGATACAAGGTAGGAAGAATAAACAGGGTGATGACCGTGGCGAACAAAAGACCATACACGATAACCGTTGCGAGAGGTCTTTGAACGTCACTTCCGATTCCTGTAGAAATTGATGCAGGGAACAATCCCAGAACCGCCACTGTCGCTGTCATGAGAATCGGTCTCATTCTGTGAGCAGCTCCTTCAATAACTGCCTGTTTAAGCTCAGTGCCCTCTTTTCTGAGGTTGTTGATATGAGAAATCATAATGACTCCGTTTTGTATCGCAACGCCGATCAGCGCGATGAATCCGACCGCAGACGACACGTTCAAAGTCATATGTCTGATATTCAATGCAAGCATACCTCCGAACAAAGCAAGAGGGACGACGCACATCAACAAGGCTGCCTGTCTCACTTTACCGAAGGCTATGATAAGGAGAAGGAACATTACTGCCAGAACGATAGGAACTACAAGTCCCAGACGGGAGAAAGCACGGTTTCTGTTCTCAAACTGTCCTGACCATTGAAGAGATGTCTCTTCTTTGTTATAATCAACTTTCTCGGCAATAAGCCTGTCAGCCTCGGCTACGAAAGTTGAAAGATCCGCTCCGCGAAGGTTGATTCTAACCAGAGTGTATCGCTTGTTCATCTCACGCATGATCATGCTTTGGCCGACCGTCATCTTCAGTTCCGCCACTTCAGAGAGCGGGATTTTCACTCCATCAGCTGAGGTAAGCATCAAATTACCTATTCTCTCAGGAGTGTCTCTGTACTCTTCGGCAAAACGGCAGGTAACATCGTAAACTTTACTGCCTACGTATATTTCGGAAATGGCGCGACCGCCGATTGCCAACTCTATCAGCTCGGTAACATCAGCCACGTTAAGGCCGTACTGAGCTATTCTCTCACGGTTGACCAGAATCTGCAACTGAGGAGTAGGAGGTTCCTGGTCTACGGCAACGTCACTGGCGCCGTCAATCTTGGAGATAACTTCCACTATCTCGTCAGCAACTCTTCTCTCCTCGTTCATATCGTTGCTGTATACCTTAATGGCCAAATCACTGTGGGTACCGGCAATCTGATCCATAACCATATCTATGATCGGCTGAGAGAATCCTACGGTATACCCCGGAAGTGTCGCTATTTGAGCGGCCATATCTTCTACGAGTTCGGCTTTGGTTCTTTTACTCTTCCAAGTATTGTAAGGATGCAGGCCGACACCAACTTCGATGTGTGACAGAGAGAAAGACTCGGCACCTTCATCATCTCGGCCCAGCTGGGTTATAACGTACGATGTCTCTTCGTAGCTGCTGAGGACTTTTCTTATTTCGTCCGACATTTCGGTAGCCTTGTTCAGAGAAACTCCCGGAGGGAGCTGAACCTGAACCCAGATAGACCCCTCGTCAAGAGGAGGAAGGAAATCTTTTCCGACCGTTGCAGTGAAAACTCCTGCGCCGAGAAGGGTTACGGCCAACACTATAGTCACCATTCTAGGCTTTTCAACAATGTTGGTAATCGCAGCGGCATAACGAGCGTTCAACTTCTCCAGCCACTTGTTATGGTAAACTTTCTTAGGCTTGTAATATGCAGAGAATGAGAGGCCCGGGGTCAGAAGCAAAGCCACTGACAAAGCTCCAATCAGGGCATAGCCCACGGTGAATGCCATCGGGGTAAAGAGCCTTCTCTCAATGTGCTCGAAAGCGAACAGAGGCATGTAGGCCACGATAATAATCAAAGTGGAGAAGAATATTGACCTCGCCACGTCGCTGGCTCTCTTCTGCACATATTGCTCCGTCAAAGGCATATCCGGGTGGGATTCTCTGACCTTGAGAATGGTCTCCATCATCACAATGGCTCCGTCCACGAGAATACCGAAATCAATGGCTCCCAGTGAAAGAAGGTTGGCGGGAATTCCTGTCAGCTTCATAAAAATGAAGGCCATCAGAAGCGCAATCGGAATAGTTATGGCAACCAGAGACGCACCTTTGAGATTTCCCAGGAAGAGCATCAGCACCAGAATAACCAGAAGCATACCTATCAACAGAGTATGCAGTACTGTCTCCAGAGTCTTGTTGACAAGATCGGTACGGTCAAGGAACACATGGATTTTTACTCCGTCAGGGAGAATCTCATCGTTCAGAAGATCTATTGCGTGATGGACTTTGTCCAAAACCTCTGAAGGATTCTCTCCTCTAAGCATCTGCACGATTCCCTCAACCGCTTCGCTGTATTCTCTCTCATCATCGGTAAAACCTAAAACGCCTTTGCGCTCCAGGGTACCGTATTTCAATTCTCCGAGCTGTTTGAGATAAACGGGGGCGCCGTTCACGGTTTTGATGACTATGTCTCCAAGTCCTTCAAGGTCTGTTATGAGACCGATACCTCTGATAACGTAACTCAAATCTCCTTCATACAGAAGACTTCCTCCGGCATTGCTGTTATTCTGCTCAACTTTTTCAGTGATGTCTGACAGTGAAACACCGTATTCCATAAGCTTCTCTGGCGAAAGTTCAATGAGATACTGAGTGGTGATTCCACCGAAGTTACTTACGTCTGCGACACCTTCAATCTGTTTCAGGTAAGGAATGATGGTCCATTTGTGAATATCGGTAAGAGACCTGAGGTCGTGACTTCCGTCAGGACTCTCAACCACATATCTGAAAATTTCTCCCGTTGGAGAAGTAAGCGGGTTCAATTCGGGAACTGCGCCGTATGGCAGTTCAATGCCGGCCAGACGCTCGTTTACCCTTTGTCGGGCCCAATAGTCATCCACTTTATCATCAAACACCAGGACCACCGTTGAGAGGCCGAAGGTGTTTTTGCTACGCATTATTTCCAGCTTGGGAAGACCGTTTACCGCTCTCTCGATCGGGATGGAAATCTGCTGTTCTATCTCTTCAGCTGCCAGACCCGGAACCTGGGTCACAATTTGAACGGTTGTATCGGAGATATCCGGGTAGGCATCTATCGCAAGACTTCTCCATGCGATAAAACCGGCAACGCAGAGGACAGCGAAGACTACAACCATCAACGTTCTGTGCGTGACAGCATAATGTACAATTTTCTCGATCATAGTCTATCTGCCGTAATTTATTAGATAAACGACTCCGTTCACTATTATCTCATCTCCTTCGTTAAGTCCGCTCAATACAATCAGCGACTGTTCATCAACCGACTGAACCTCAACAATTGTCTTGATGAATGTTCCGTCAGCCATTTTACGGAATACGAAACGGTATCCTTCTCCCTGCAGAACAGCATTCTTCGGAATAATGATGCATTCCTGACTTTTTGCTTTCAGAAGAACGTTGGCATACATATTCGGCAGCATCTTGCCGCCTGCATTGTTGCATTCTATAATTGACTGAACTGTCCTTGTCTCTTCATCAAGAATGCCGCCCACATAATGGATTGAGCCATAATGAACGGTATCGGGTTGTGATACGAGGCGGATTTCCACCATTTCAACATCCTGAAGATATGGAATGTCTTTTTCCGTTACGTTCACTTTCACCCAGACTTTGTTCAGGTCCGCCACTATTACCTGCGCCTCATCTTCCTCTCTCAAATATTCTCCGAGAACTATATTGCTGCTTATTACCTTGCCGGCTATAGGAGAACGGACAACGAGAGGCTGTCCGACCTCGACGCTTGTCAAGTTTGTCTGATAGGCCTTCAGTGTAGATTCTGCCAGATTGTATTCGCCCAGAGCGCTTACATATGCAGATCTCGCTTCATCCATCTCTCTTTCAGAAACGATATTGTTGGCAAACAAATCCTTCGCTCTCTCGTAAGCTTTCTTCTCAACTTCCAGAGCTGTCTTTTCCTCGAGGAAGTCCTTCACTACCTCTGAATAACCGGCGGAAGAGACCTCGAACAAAGGCGTTCCGACGGAAACCGCCTGGCCTACGTGGACTCTTGAATTTACAACTCTGCCTGAGAATGGGGACGCCACTTCTGCATAGGCAGTAGGGTTTGCCGAAACAACTCCCGTTGTATTTATCGTCCTGACATAGTTATGTTTACGGACTGTCTGAGTTGTTATTTTTGGATAAATTATTGAACTGGCAGGGACTACGATTGTGTCTCCCGATACGGTTACAGCGCTCTCGTCCACAATTGCGTTACTGTTTTTTCCACAAGAGATAATAAGGAAAAAACAGAGAAGCGCCGGAATGATTTTTTTCATATATGTTTTGTTGTTTTCTGCTTGCAAAGTCTTTCAAAATCAGGCAAAAATAAAAAAATTTATCTTTTCTTCTTGCACTACTCGCCATTATTTGATAACTTAGTGGGATATGGAAACAAAACAAGCCACTAGAATACAGACCTCTGTATTGCACAATGCTGAAAAGAAAGCCCTTACATGGCTGGCTGTCAGACAGCCGGAATGGGTCACATCGGATACAATGACTTTTATCGGTATCCTCGGAGCAATCGTCATAGCCACAGGCTACATTCTCACCAACGTCAATATCAATTTCTTATGGCTGGCCTCTCTCGGTTTTGTAATAAACTGGTACGGAGACTCTCTGGACGGTACCCTGGCACGCATCAGGAACAAGCAGAGACCAACCTACGGATTCTACATTGACCATACCGTTGACTGCCTCAACGAATGCCTGATGTGCATAGGTATAGGTTTGTCCGCCTTCATGCACTTCCCGATAGCGATGATTGTTCTGGTACTCTACCTGCTGCTTACCATAAACGTGCTTATGAACACTTATCTGAAGCAGGAGTTCAAGCTGGACATTGCCAAGATAGGGCCTACCGAGCTCAGACTGATAGTCATTATCGCCAATACGATTATGGTCCTTGTAAAACCGCTGAGAGACTATTCTCTTCCGGTTGCATTGCAGGGAAAAGTGGTGGAATTAACCACATTGGACTTGATTGGCATAGGAATAATCGTCATAATGCTCGTTATGCTCGTAGTCACGATGTATCGAGACGCGAAATATTACGCGAAGATTGATCCAAAACCTTAAATAAACTATGAATCTCTGGCTGATAGTCGCCGTATTCACCGCTATTCTGAGCCTTGTGGTCGCTCTTATAGCCGAGAATAGACACCCGGTTAAAACTTTAGCCTGGATTCTGGTACTGTTGTTTCTGCCCGGACTGGGTCTGATATTCTACTTTCTGTTCGGGACGAACAAGAAAAATGAACGCCTGCTGAGTGATGAAGAGGTGGACGGCTTTAAGAAACGCACTCTTGAGAATTATTACGACAACATCGTAAACATAGAGAATGAGACCTCCAGGCTGCTTCAGATGACCAATAAAGCCATCCCTCTCGGCGGAAACGAGGTGACCGTCTACACCGATTTCAACTCTATGTTCGCCGCCCTGGCGGAGGATATGCGTAATGCCAAGAATCACATCAATTTCCAGTTTTTCAAGATTGAAGATGACCCTATCGGACGCGCTTTGGCAGAGATAATGGCTGAAAGGGCATCCAAAGGGGTGGACGTAAAAGTGCTTTATGACGACGCCGCCAATCTCAGTAGAAAGAAATTCTACAAATGGATGAAGAACAGAGGCATTCACGTGCAGCCCTTCCTTAGGGTCGTCATTCCTTTCATATCCAGCAATACCAATTACCGCAATCACCGCAAGGTTGTTGTAATTGACGGAAACATAGGATATTGCGGAGGGATGAACATTGCTGAGAGATATTCCGTAGGAATCCGCAGCGGCAACTGGAGAGACACACATTTCAGAGTGAGAGGACCTGCCGCATCCGAACTTCAGACCTCATTCCTGGTTGACTGGCTGTTTACCTCCAAACGGTCGATCAAGGACATCGAGATGTATTATCCCGCTTACAAGCCTGAGGGAAACGTCCAGATGCAAATCGCCACGTCCGGAGTAATGGACGAGTGGCACGTCACGATGCAGGGAATGATCAGCCTCATTACTTTGGCGAAGAAATACGTATACCTCGAGTCTCCTTATTTCATTCCTACCGACACCTTCATGATGGCCTTGAGAAATGCCGCGCTGTCCGGTGTGGACGTCCGCATCATCATCCCGTACAGGGGCGACCGTGGTTTTCTGACCCCTCTCGCAACCCGATCCTACGTTGAGGCGGCATTGAGAGCCGGAGTTAAAGTCTACTTCTACAACGGCGGTTACATGCACTCCAAAACTATTGTGACCGACGATACGGCAGCTACAATCGGTTCTACGAATATCGACATAAGGAGCTTTGAACAGGATTTTGAAGCCAACGGATTCTTCTATGACGAGAATGTTGCCGTCACTCTGCGGAAAGCATTTCTCAAAGACCAGGAAAACAGCACCCAAGTGCACCTTGAAGAATGGCTGCAAAGACCCCGCACAGAGAAGCTTCTGGAGTCTTTTGCCAGATTGTTTTCAATGTTGCTTTAAAAAGCGTACTTTTGCAACCCAAAACCCGTACTAACCGCAATACCTGATGATTAGCGAACCATTCAAAGAGACATGCGTAAGATTCGTCAAACAAAGTATCTCGAATTTGGCAGGAATCATCACGGACACCGTTGTTCTGTGGATTTGCTCTCACCTGATATTCAACGGATACGCTGCGGAGAACATTCTATCCCCTTTCATCTCATTTGAGTGCGCTAACTTCGTAAACTTCCTGGTCGTTTCTAGGTTTGTTTTCAAAGACAGAATCAAGGGGCTCGGGTTCAGACCTTTGATGAAAAGGTTCCTCGCATACAATGCCTCTTATACGGCCACATTCTTCCTGAAAATGGTACTGCTGTTGCAGATACAGTTCATCACCAAGCTGGACGTCGTATGGTGTAACCTCATCGCTCTGGCCATCACAGGTATCATCAATTTCATCTTGAACGACAAGGTTATATTCAAAAACAGAAAGAAACAGGAACAGAATGTCAAGTAAGAGAATCTTTTCAAAAATGACCGTTCTGGCTTCGGTGGCGATTCTGTCTGCCGTTGCCTTGTTTCTGTACGACTACAGTTCTGTCCATTCCGTTGCGCCCCTGAGGTATTGGTATGCCCCTCTATCACTGTGGGTCATTCTGTTTGCCTGCTCATACGCCACAGGATACAGGATTTTCTCTCTCCGAAATCCGGAGATAGTTCTGTGGAAATACATTTCCGGCGCCATCGTCTGGATTGTCTCCGCCATATTCCTGTTCGTTTCAAAGGGGAGCATTGCCCAAACCTTTTGGACAATCGTAATGGGATTGAGCGCAGGCGCGATAAAGGCTTCCATCGAGAGATTTAAAGAGGACTTTGAAATGGTCGGTTTGCTTCCCGAAGAGAGAGTCTCCAAGGAGAGCATTCGCCTAAGCAACCGCAGATTGTCGGTCGTATCGTTCTTTATCTCTCTGGCCGTCGCCCCTTGTCTGGTTGCTTTGCGACACTTCATTCCTTCCGCAGAATGGCTCCTTCTGATTCTTATATATATAACAATGTATATGGGGGTCGTCTTCGCCTACAACCAGCCTCTGGACTTCAGAACCCGTGAAAAACTCGTCAATTATGTTGAATATTTCCATTCAGACGAAAGGATAAGGGAGGATCTGAGAAAGAAACTGGTAGAGCCTTACAGGATGCGCTACGGTGTAAAAATCATAAGCACAAGCCTGCGGGCCATACTCCGACTCAAAATTGTAGGTAAAGAGAATCTGATCCAAAGCGACTTACCTGCGGTATTCGTCTGCAATCACGACGCTATCAACGGCCCCGTGTCCGCCGTTACGTATCTTCCGACGTACTACAGAGTGTGGGTTCACGATGAAATGCTGGAATACGACATAGCGCACAAGAACATATCTCACACTCTACGCGCATTGCCAAAGGTGTTTGGAAAGTATCTTGGAGGGAAGATGATTGTCGCTGCTACAAAATTCACCTGCTGGGCGCTGAATTCTTTCAATCCCGTCCCTGTAAGGAGAGGCACCTCGAAGGAGGTGATTACCACTTTCATCGTCAGCCTCGAGGCGCTTCAGGACGGAGACAATCTGCTGATTTTCCCCGAAACTCCGGGCAAGGGAGAAATATCCCAGTCTTCCGATAATATCCGCTCATTCTACACAGGATTCGCCCATATCGGCAAAGTGTACTACGATAAATGCGGAAAAAGCCTCTCATTCTACCCTGTCTACATAGACAAGAAGCGCAGAGAATTCAGAATAGGAGAAGCCGTGAAATACAATCCTGCGCTGGATGCCAACGAAAGCAAACAGAACATTGCCGCAGAATTGCACAGGCAGATGACTGAGTTCTCCAGGAAATAACAAAAGGCCGGATTGCTCCGGCCTTTTGTGGTCCCAGCAGGGCATGATCCTGCGACCCCCTGATTATGAGTCAGATGCTCTAACCAACTGAGCTATGGGACCCGATAAAAGTCTTAAACTTTAATCTCTACGTCAACACCGCTAGGAAGTTCGAGTTTCATCAAAGCGTCAACTGTTTTAGGAGTTGAGTTGTAGATGTCGAGCAATCTGCGGAATGAGTTGAGTTCGAATTGTTCGCGAGCTTTCTTGTTTACGAAAGTCGAACGATTGACAGTAAAGATCTTCTTGTCTGTAGGAAGAGGAATAGGACCGCTAACCACAGCGCCTGTAGCCTTTACAGTCTTAACGATCTTGTCGGCTGACTTGTCAACCAATGCGTGATCGTAAGATTTCAATTTAATTCTGATTTTTTGGCTCATTATATTATTTATTTATCATTTATTCGAAATTACGTTTGCCGAAGAATGACCCCATGTGCTTCTCGACAACTTCTTTGGCAATATTCTCAGGAACTTCAGCGTAATGACTGAACTCCATGGAGCTTGTTGCACGACCGGAAGTCAACGTACGGAGTACCGTAACGTAGCCGAACTGTTCAGCTAAAGGAACTTTGGCCTTTACGATTCTTGCGTTGCCCTTTGAGTCCATATCGGTAATCTGACCTCTTCTTCTGTTAAGGTCGCCTACAACGTCACCCAAATACTCTTCGTGAGTAACAACTTCGAGGGACATGATAGGCTCCATCAGAACCGGAGAGCATTTCTCCAATGCATGACGGAATGCCATTCTTGCGCAGATTTCAAATGACAGAGCATCTGAATCCACAGGATGGAAACTGCCGTCGAGCAAACGGACTTTCATGGCTGTTACCGCAAAACCGGCCAAAACGCCATTCTGCATAGCAGACTTAAATCCTTTTTCAACAGAAGGGATAAACTCCTGCGGAATGTTTCCGCCTTTGACTTCATTGATGAACTGAAGTCCGCTTACTCCCTCGTCTGCAGGAGATATTTCAACGACAATATCTGCAAACTTACCGCGGCCGCCTGTCTGTTTCTTGAATACTTCGTGGTGCTTGCAACTACCCTTGATGGCCTCTTTGTAGTTAACTTGAGGAGCACCTTGGTTAATCTCTACACCGAATTCGCGACGAAGTCTGTCGACGATGATATCAAGATGAAGCTCTCCCATTCCACTGATCAGGGTCTGACCTGTCTCAAGGTCAGTCTCAACGGTGAAGGTAGGGTCTTCTTCAGAAAGCTTGCTCAGGGCAAGTCCGAGTTTGTCAAGGTCATTCTGTGTCTTAGGCTCAACCGCCAGGCTGATAACCGGGTCAGGGAAAACCATTGACTCCAGAACAATCGGTTTATCTTCTCTGCATATAGTGTCACCCGTACGCAACTCCTTGAATCCTACAGCGGCACATATGTCGCCGGCCTCAATGCATGGAATCGGATTCTGTTTGTTGGAGTGCATCTGGTATAATCTCGCAACACGTTCTTTCTTTCCGGATCTGGTATTCAGAACCATGGAACCTGCATCAAGCTTGCCTGAATATGCCCTCATAAAAGCAAGATGCCCGACAAAAGGATCGGTGGCGATCTTGAATATCAACGCGCAGAAAGGATCATCTTCTGACGGATGACGCTCTACTTCGTTGTTGTTACGTGGATCGATACCTGTAATGCATCCTTTGTCCAAAGGGCTTGGAAGATACCTCATCACTGCATCCAGAAGAAATTGGATACCCTTGTTTTTGATGGAAGAACCACAGCAGGTCGGGACAACCGACATATTTATGGTCGCTTTCCTGAGAGTAGCGATAATTTCATCGTCTGCGATTGAATCGGGATCAGAGAAAAATTTCTCGAGAATGTCGTCATTGTATTCTGCGATGGACTCGATCAATTTACCTCTCCATTCAACAGCCTCGTCCTTCATGCCGGCAGGGATATCTTTTACTTCATAGTTAACGAGATCCTCAGTGTCCTGATTGTAATAAATAGCCTTCATTGCAATCAAATCCACAATGCCTTCGAACTCCTCTTCTGCGCCAATCGGCAGGCAGATAGGAACTGAACGGGCTCCAAGCTTTTCGCGTATTTCATCTACAACGGCAAGAAAATCTGCACCTGTACGGTCCATTTTGTTCACATAGGCAATCTTCGGTACGTTGTACTTGTCTGCCTGGTGCCATACGGTCTCAGATTGAGGCTGAACTCGACCCACTGCACAAAAAGTAGCAATCGCGCCGTCCAGGACACGGAGGGAGCGTTCAACTTCAACGGTGAAGTCGACGTGACCCGGAGTGTCTATCAGGTTGATCTGATACTTTTCACCGGCATAATTCCAAAAGGCGGTTGTCGCAGCAGAAGTGATGGTAATACCACGCTCCTGCTCCTGGATCATCCAGTCCATTGTGGCAGCTCCATCGTGCACCTCACCAATCTTATGAGTTTTTCCCGTGTAGTAGAGAATACGCTCTGAAGTGGTGGTTTTGCCGGCATCGATGTGGGCCATTATGCCGATATTCCTTGTATAGTTAAGGTCTCTTGCCATCTAAATACCTCGGAATAATTAGAAGCGGAAGTGAGCAAAAGCTTTGTTTGCTTCTGCCATCTTGTGCATATCTTCTTTTCTCTTGAAGGCTGCACCTTCGCAATTGTACGCTGCTATGATTTCAGCAGCCAACTTTTCTGCCATAGAGTGGCCGGAACGTTTGCGTGCATAGAGTACCATATTCTTCATACTGATCGAGATTTTGCGCTCCGGACGAACCTCTGTAGGAACTTGGAAGTTTGCACCACCGACACGGCGGCTCTTTACCTCAACTTGCGGAGTGATATTCTCCAAAGCTTTCTTCCAAATTTCTATCGGAGCCTTGTCAGAATCTTTCATCTTCTCGCCTACCAAATCAATGGCATCGTAAAAAATAGAATACGCGATACTCTTCTTCCCCTGTAGCATAAGGTTATTCACAAAGCGAGTAACCATTACATTGTGATACTTAGGATCAGGAAGTAGAATCCTCTTTTTAGGCTTCGTTTTTCTCATTTCTACAATTAATTAAATGTTGATAAAAAAATTACTTCTTAGCGGCTTTTGGTC
>JAFSTD010000088.1 GCA_017450655.1 Bacteroidales bacterium
AACTAAACCAATGAAAAAACCATTCACTTTAGTTTTAAGCAAACCGCGTGCCAAAGTTTTATTTAACCTCAGAAATTGAAATAATTTTTACAGGGGTAAGCGGAAGATCGCGGTTGTTGCGCTCTACGGCAGCAATGGAGTCGATAACGTCCAGACCGCTCAAAGCCTCACCAAAAATTGTGTATTGGCCATCCAGATGCTTGCAGCCTTCTGCATCCTGTACGAGGTAGAATTGTGAACCGCTTGATTCTTTAGCAGGGTTAACGCTGTCGCCACGTCTTGCAGCGGCAAGAGCGCCTTTCTTGTGAGTCTTACCAGGAACTATTTCTGCAGGAATTGTGTATCCGGGACCGCCGGTACCATATTGAGCCTCTTTGGTTTTGTCCTTGGTGAACGGGTCACCGCCCTGAATCATAAAACCTGGGATGACGCGGTGGAACAGAAGTCCGTTGTAGAAACCGCTTCTTGCAAGTTTAACGAAATTGTCGCGATGGAGAGGAGTCTCTTTGTAAAGCTTTACGGTGATGTCTCCCATACTTGTTTTGATAAGGAGAACAGGCTCTTCCGCGATAGGTGCATTGATGTCCACCGTTTGTGAAATAGTTTGCTCAACAACTTCAGCTTTAGGCTCTTCTGTCTCCTTAGGAGAGTTTTTACAACCTGTGAAGAATAGTCCCATAATCAATAGTGAGATTAGTATAAAATATCGTTTCATAATAAATGGATTAAATATTCAATAGTCAGAACAAAATTAATTAAATTTGCCTAATATATAAGCTACAAGATGGCAAATCCTTTCAAACAACTTGCCGGTGAAACTGCGGTTTATGGTTTGAGCACCATTCTGGCGCGTGTAGTCAATTTTTTACTCGTTCCCCTCTATACATCGTTCCTTTCCCGTTCGGATTATGGAGTCGTGACCGAGATGATGGCGTATATCGCCATCCTGCAAGTTGTTTTGGTTATGGGGCTTGAGACAGGGTGTTTCCGTTTCGCCAGCAAGGAGAACGTCAATCCGGACAATGTATTCTCAAGTGCATTCAGCACCGTTGGGATAGTCTGCCTGTTGTTCTTTATCGCCGTCACCTGTTTTTCAGGAAGTATCTCCGGCTCGCTCGGCTATCACGGATTCTCCAACATCATTATTTACGTAGGAGCTATCCTGTTTATCGACTGCGTTACGGCAATCGTCTTCGCCCGCCTGAGATACGAGCACAAGGCTGTGAAATTCGCAGTTATCAAGACTCTGAAGATTCTGACCGAGCTGGGAGTCAACCTTGTTCTCTACCTCTCTTTTCCGAGGTTTGCCGCTTCGCACCCGGATACATTCTTGCTGAAATTTATCAGCGCTACGCCTGATTTTACCTATGCAATCTTCGGTATTCTGGTTAGCTGCATCGTTTGTGTGGTGCTTCTCATTCCGGAGCTTCTCCGTCTTTCGCCGAAGATTGACAAGACTATATGGAAGCCTCTGATGCTCTATTCTCTGCCCCTTATGATTGCGGGCCTGCCGGGAGTCCTGAATGATTTTCTCGACAGAATCCTGATGAGGTTTATGAATGCCGATCCGGTGATGTGGCGCGCTGATCTCGGAGTCTATCAGGCAGGGGTGAAGATTGCCGTGATAATGTCTCTGTTCGTGCAGATGTTCCGTTATGCGGCGGAACCGTTCTTCTTCCAAAGAGAAAAGGAGAAGGGCAACAAGGAGATGTATTCGAAGGTGATGACCTATTTTGTGGCGTTCTGCATGTTCGGATTCCTGTTCGTGATGCTCTACATAGATGCGATAGGCCTTATGCTTGGACGTAATTTCAGGGAAGGTCTAGCAATTACACCTATAATGCTCTTCGCTTACGTTCTGCTTGGTATGCTGTTCAACGTAAGTATGTGGTACAAGCTCTCCGGTAAGACCGGATATGCCGTCTGGATTACTCTGGCCGGCCTTGCGGTAACGATTGTCATCAACGTGCTCTTTATGCCGGTATATTCTTATTATGCAGCGGCATGGGGTCACGTCGCCAGTTATTTGGTGATGATGATCATCAGCCTTATCCTCGGGAACAAATACTACCCGATACCGTACAAATGGGGGAAAATCATATTCTGTATAGTATGCGCCCTGGCAATCTACGGCGGTTCATTGTTGCTGCCCGAACTGGCCTTCTGGCCTAAGATGGCCGTCAGCACCGTATTGTTGGGTTGCTACACTTTGATTGTGTGGTTCGTATTGTTTAGAAAACCTGTTCGTTATGAAAGTCAAAATAGTTAATCAGTCCAAGTATCCGGTTCCGCAGTATGCTACTGAGTATTCTGCAGGCATGGATTTGAAAGCAAACATTGAAGAACCGATAGTTCTCGGCAGTCTTGAGAGAGCATTGGTACCTACCGGCATTTTTATTGAGCTGCCTCAAGGTTATGAGGCTCAGGTCAGACCCAGAAGCGGTCTGGCTGCGAAATATGGAATATCAGTTGCCAACGCTCCGGGGACTATTGATGCCGACTATCGCGGAGAAGTGAAAGTTATTATCATAAATCTTTCAAAGAATTCTTTTACTGTCAATCCGGGAGAGAGAATTGCGCAGATGGTGGTTGCCCGTTTCGAGAAAGTGGAGTGGGTTGAGGTTGAGGAACTTTCCGAGACTGTTCGTGGCGAAGGCGGATTTGGTTCTACAGGCAAAAAATAAGATGAATATAAGTCAGCTTCATAAACTGTTTCTTTCTTGCAAAGGAGTATGTACGGATACCCGTAAGATTACGCCGGGTGTGATGTTTTTTGCCCTTAAGGGGGAGAATTTTGACGGTAATGACTTCGCGGCCGATGCCTTGGCGGCGGGTGCGAAATATGCTGTGGTAAGCGCTCTTCCGGAGAATGCCGGAGAGGAATTCATTCTCGTGGATGATACTCTCAAGACTTTGAGAGCGCTGGCTAAATATCACAGGGAGCAATTCTCCATTCCTGTTCTGGGCATTACCGGCACTAATGGTAAAACTACCACTAAAGAGCTTGTAAATGCAGTTCTGAGCACCAAATTCAATACTCTTTGCACTGAAGGCAATCTGAACAATCATATCGGCGTGCCTCTCACTCTTCTGAGATTGAATTCTTTTCACCAGATTGCCGTGGTGGAGATGGGGGCAAGTCACCCCGGAGAGATCAGAGATTCGGTCGAGCTTGCTCAGCTGGGCTTCGGGTTGGTGACGAATGTTGGCGCAGCCCATTTGGAGGGGTTCGGAAGTCTCGAAGGTGTTAAAAAGACAAAAGGAGAGTTGTACGATTGGGTTATGGATCATAACGGAGTCGTATTCTATAATGCTGACAATTCTATTCTCGAAGATATGGTAGCTTCCAGAGGTCTCTCCAAGACAGTTCGTTACGGAGTAAAAGAACAGGGAGTCAGAATTCTTCCGGTATCGGCGGAACATCCGTCTCTAGCCCTTATTCTCAAAGACGGCACGAACATAGATACGTCTCTGATAGGAAGTTACAATGCCGATAACGTTCTGGCGGCTCTCTCAGTGGGCGGTTATTTCGGTGTGGACTTGAATAAGGCAGTAAAGGCGATCGAGGATTATACCCCTTCCAACAGCCGTTCTCAGTTGGTCAAGACTGCGGACAATGTCCTGATAGTTGATGCATACAATGCAAACGTTGCCAGCATGACCGCTTCCCTGAACAACTTTGCGGCGACGAGTTTTCCGAACAAAGTGCTGATTCTGGGAGATATGTATGAACTGGGAGCATTCTCGGAGCAGGCGCACAGGGATATCCTTGCGATTGCTCACAAGATTACCGATGAGGTTTACCTGGTGGGCAGGGGAGAATTCAGAAAAGTTGCAACACCGTCAGATAAAGTGTTCAGCTCTTCGGCAGAACTCAAAGATTATCTGTCGGAGAATAAACTGTGCGGTAAAACCATTCTGATCAAAGGTTCCAACAGCAACAAACTGGGTATTCTGAAAGAAGCTCTCTAGAATCTGAGCTCGTCGAAAGTGAGTTTTCCTCCTGAAAGGAAATATTTAAGCAGAATGCTGCCTTCGTAGTGGCCTATGTCGTTATTCTCTTCGGTAAAGACCGAAGGCTCCACGTTCTTGCGCATCTTGATATAGTCTCTGTGCGCCTTGCAAACCGCTGCAAAATAGCTGAATTTTCCGGTAAGAAGGTAAATTATAGCGGAGCACCAGTCCATTATCTTCCTGATTGTGACAATGCGCCAGCGAAGCTTGGAAGGCAGATTCTTGCGCAACATAAGAAGGTTGTTGCGGAAGTTGAGGTAGAGTTTTTTCGGAGAATTGTTGGGAAGAGCTCCACCGCCCAGATGATAAACTTTTGCGGCAGGAACGGCCCACACGTGGAATCCCATTAATTTGGCTCTCCAGCAGAAGTCAATCTCTTCCATATGGGCAAAAAAAGATTCATCCAGACCTCCCAGATGGTGATAAAGACCGGCACGGACTACCATACAAGCTCCGGAAGCCCAGAAAACCTCCTCGGGCTCATCGTACTGTCCGTGATCTTTCTCGATATTCTTCAGGATTCTTCCCCTGCAGAACGGGTATCCGAAATGATCTATAAAACCTCCTGCTGCTCCGGCATACTCAAAGCTGTCTCTGTCGGAGTATGAGAGCATCTTAGGCTGGCATACGCCTACGTCCGGATTATCCTCCATAAAGGAGATCAAGGTGTCGAGCCATCCTTCCGTTACCTCCACGTCGGAGTTAAGAAGTACGTAATAGTCGGCTTCGACTTGTTTC
Source organism: Bacteroidales bacterium (assembly GCA_017450655.1). GTDB lineage: Bacteria > Bacteroidota > Bacteroidia > Bacteroidales > UBA932 > Equibacterium. Next base: position 4,753 of record JAFSTD010000088.1, read on the forward strand.
AGCGCCCGGTTATACCCTCCGGTAAAGCCGTAGTTCCTGTCAAATGCGATGATCTGTACCTGAGGATAATTGTCATGCAGCCATCTTACGGAGCCGTCCGTAGAGCCGTTATCGGCCACCACGACGAAATAATCAGGGCCTTGAGTAAAATGAAGAACGGAGGGCAAATACTTCTCCAGCATCTGCCTTCCGTTCCAGTTCAATATGACGACGGCTACGTCCACTTATTTATTTTGTAACTCTTTCAAGCCATTTGACCATTCCGAACATTACGAGCATAGAAATCAGACATACACTGAAGAATACTGCCCAGCAAATCCATACAGGCCATTTATTGTACATAAGAGGACCTATCCACAACAGACCGTTTCCAACTGCGGTAGCACCCAGCCACAAACCTTGGCAAAGACCGAGCAGGTTCTTAGGAGCCACTTTGGATACGAATGAAAGTCCGAGCGGAGAAATGAACAGCTCGGCAACGGTCATGAAGAAATAGTAAACAATCAGTACCCACCATCCTGCTTTGACTGCGTCTGCGCCCAAAGCTTTGAAATCGGTTGCTGAAGGATAACCCTGAGCGTTGCAGAAAATTGACATGAACAAATATGCCAATGCTGCTATACCCATACCGATGGCAATTTTGCGTGGTGTTGAAATCTCCTTTCCTTTTCTTGCCAGAGCACCGAAGATGGCCATGATGATAGGAGTCAATACGATTACGAAGAATGGATTGACGGCTTGCCAAATCTCAGGAGCGATAGAAGAAGTATCCACGAAGTCTCTTGCAAACAGAGACATTGATGTACCGTTCTGGTGGAATGAGAACCAGAAGAAGACTGCTATGCCAAGCACTGCAAACAAAGCGTACAGACGTTGCTTGAGCTCTTTTGCCATAGCTGCTTTCTCTTCTGCAGTATATTCGACTGATGTAACGCTTGCCTTCTTGGCAGGGTTAGGAAGTCTATTCTTGGTGCAGATGAAGATTGTAAGAGAAATAAGCATTGCCAATACTGATGCGATGAATGAGTAGTGAATACCTGTGTTGAATACTTCAAGGTAATCACGGCAAGCGGCAAGGTTGGCTTGAACGCTCTCGGTAATCGCTACACCTGCATTAGCGGCGAATGCTTGCAAGTTACCCATTACTTCAGCGGTAACTGCGCCTGCATTGTTTATATACTCATGGCAGAGTGCAGGAAGGCTGGCATTGTATTCAAAACCATTCTGACCTAACCACCAGCTGCGCAGAAGCGGAGCAACGAAAGGTGCGATCAGACCTCCGATGTTGATGAAAACGTAGAAGATCTGGAAACCAGAGTCACGTTTTTCCTTTGCGATACGCAGAGCGTCAGGACCCTCTTTGGCTGCTTCAACTTCAAAGTTGTCGTACATTTGACCTACGATAGCCTGAAGGTTACCTTTGAACAAACCATTACCGAATGCTATGCAGAACAATGCAAAGCAGGTAAACGGAAGAAGCCATGAGATATTGGTCTGTGTAGTCATAATAGGCACTGACAACATCAAGTAACCTGCTGCCATGACTATCAGGCCGGACATAATGGTTCCTTTGTAATTCTGTCTGCGGTCAGCGATGATACCACCGACAAGATTTAATACGTAAATACCAGCATAAAATACTGAATAAATGGCAGTTGCTTTCTCATCTGGAAGACCGAACTTAGAGCATAAGAAAAGAACGAGCACGGCATTCATAATGTAATAGCCGAAGCGCTCGCCCATGTTGCTCAGTGCAGCTGCCAACAATCCTTTGGGATGTCCTTTTAACATAAGTGTATTATTGTTTAGGTTATTTAATATATGCCTTTAACCTAACAAAGATAATATTTTTTAGTAAATTTGTAGAGTTATGCGCATATTAAGAAAGATTTTGAGCTGGACGCTCTATGCGTTTATGTTTGTGCTCTCTTTGCTTCCTCTCAGAGTGCATTATCTTTTTTCCGACTTCATCTGCTGGTTGCTTCACAGCGTTTTAAAGTATCGCAGAAAAGTGGTGGATATCAATTTGCGCAGTACATTCAAGGACCTTCCGGAAGCGGAGTTGAAGCAGGTTACCAGAGAATACTACCGGTATATTTCCGATGTGATCTGTGAAAGTGTTTGGGCGATAAGCAAATCATCCGAAAAACTGGTGAAGAAAGGAATTGCCACATTGGATAACAAGGAAGTGCTGGCCGAAGTCTATGAGAAATATGGCAACGTCATCCTGTTGATGCCGCATACCGGCAACTGGGAGTTCATTACGGGGTTGCCGGTGTTCGCCGGGATTCCGGGTTTTGATTACGAGAATCTGGCAGCTGCATATCAGCCTCTCAGCAGTCAGGTATTTGACGATATTTTCAAGAGAATCAGGTCCGTCAGAATGGAGAATCGGGGATATCTGCTGTCATCGGATAAAATCCTCAGGTTTGTCCTGGAACATAAGACGGACAAAAGAGTATACATCTTCATCTCCGACCAGTACCCATACAAGAATGCGGCCGTGGAGACGAGTTTTTTAGGTCTTCCTACGCTTTGGGTAAACGGAGGAGAGGCTATAGCACGAAAATTGAAGTTGCCTGTACTGTATATTTATGTGGACAGAGTTTCCCGAGGCAACTATCACTTCAGACTGACGCTGTTAAGCGAGCATCCTGAGCTGAGTGCTCCGGGTGAGATTATGACTATGTACTCTGATCTTCTCGATAAAGACATCAGGGATAATATCCACAACTGGCTCTGGAGTCACAAACGTTGGAAAAACATTGAAAATTTATATTAAAGAGATATGAAAAAAGTACTTATTCTGGCCTTTGCGGCCCTTTTGCTGACTATCACAAATGCGGGTTATGCTCAAAGATCCGCTCCGGCCGGCGCAGTTATCTATTCTCTGCCTTCAACTACGATCCATCTGAACGTGGTTGCCGAGAAGGACGAGTTTATAGCCGGTCCCTATGCACAGTATGCCCAGAAGTATATGGGAGCCGAGGCTCCTGCAGACAACAGAGTGACTTATTCTCTTAAGTCTATAAACTTGATGCCGTATATTGAGGCCGATCCTTCAACCCGCTTTGCGATTAACCTGAGCGGAAAGGATGTAGCCGCCGCCAATTTCCTGCAGTTCTGTTCTCAGGGACTGATAGTTATGTCGGACAGCTATACGGGCAAACAGGAATCCTGGCGTTTTCCTTCAATGGCAAACAATGACCAGTTCGCAGGTAAATCAGTTGAGGGCAACCTGACCAACACCACCACAACCCTTTACAGGAATGTGGCTACAGAGGGTGGCTTCCAGAGAGTTTCCGTAGCTCAGACTCAGGTGGTTCAGAAGTCTCTTGATGCCAAGGCTGCGGAGACGGCAAACGCCATCTTCAATCTTCGCAAGAAAAGAGTAGAAATCATCACCGGTGACACCGACGCCACCTTCAGCGGGGAAGCGCTGGCGGCTGCCGTGGCTGAAATCAACAGGCTTGAAGAAGAGTATATGACTCTGTTCTACGGAGTTCACGCTACCTCAATACAGGAAATGAGTTTTGACATCGTGCCGAAAGCCGGTGCCGAGAAGCAGATGATAGTGGCTTTCAGACTTTCCGATACTCAGGGTCTGTTGCCTGCTAACAATGTGGCGGGAAGACCTATCGTTCTGGAACTGACACCTGATCCGGCAAGCGTATCTTCCACTACGGGAGCATCTCCGGGAAGAAGTTCAGACGCTTCGCTGGTTTATTACAGAGTCCCTGCTACGGCAACCGTCAACATTCTCGATGGCCAGCAGATTCTGATGCAGGCAAGGGTTCCGGTATATCAGTCCGGCAACACCCTCCAGTTCAATTTGAATTCAGTAGTTAAATAGATTATTCAAAATCAAACAATATACGACTATGACAATCGCGAAATTAAATCCCGAAAGAGTGTGGAAAAATTTCTACGCTCTGACACAGGTTCCAAGACCTTCCAAGAAAGAAGGGAAGATCATCGCTTTCATGGAGAAATGGGGCAAAGATCACGGAATCGAAACTTACAAAGATGAAATAGGCAATATCATAATGCGCAAACCGGCCACTAAAGGCATGGAGAATCGCAAGGGCATTCTTCTCCAAGGTCACCTCGACATGGTGCCGCAGAAGAACAATGACAAAGTGCACAACTTTGAGAAAGACCCTATTGAGACAAAAGTCGTGAAGATAGACGGTGAGGACTGGGTATGTGCCAACGGCACTACCTTGGGAGCGGACAATGGTCTTGGAGTAGCCATAGCGATGGCTGTACTTGAGGCAAAAGACCTTGTACACGGCCCTATCGAGGCCCTCTTTACCATTGACGAAGAGACCGGTATGACAGGCGCTTTCGGCCTTAAACCTGGCTTGCTCAAGAGTGACATTCTCATCAATCTGGATTCAGAAGCTGAGGGAGAACTCTATGTAGGTTGCGCAGGAGGTCTTGACGGCAACGTGGAATTGAAATATAAAGAAGAACCTCTTCCAAAAGGTTTTGCAGCATATCAGATAACAGTCAAAGGATTGTGCGGCGGTCACTCCGGAATGGAGATTAATTTGGGCAGAGGCAACGCCAATAAGATTATGGCCCGTACTCTTCTTCCTGTTCTCCGCGACCTTAAGGCCAAACTGGTTTCTATTGAGGGAGGAACATTGAGAAACGCCATCCCTCGTGAGTGCGTTGCAGTAATAGCTATCCCTAAGGAGAATGTTGCCAAGATGAAAGAATGTGTTAAGACGACATTCACTGCTGTAAAGAATGAGATCGGTTCTGTGGACGGCGGTCTCCAGATTCTGGTTGACGAGACCAAGGCCAAGAGTGTGATGAAAGGCAACGTGGGCTTGAAATTCGTCAAGGCTCTCTGTTGCTGCCCTAACGGAGTCGAGAGAATGAGCGCTGACGTAGAAGGCCTTGTGGAGACTTCCAATAACCTTGCTGTCGTTAAGTCAGAGAAAGGTCTGCTTACCGTAAGATGCCTGATGAGAAGCTCCGTTGATACAGCAAAGTTCGCTCTTTCACAAGACTTTGCATGTGCATTTGAACTGGCGGGAGCCAAGGTATACTTTACCGGCGCTTATTCCGGATGGAAACCGAACATGAATTCTGCAATTCTCAAGGAGATGAAGGACATCTACAAGAAGATGTACAAGAAAGAACCTGCTATTATGGCTATCCACGCAGGTCTTGAGTGCGGTGTTCTCGGTTCTAAATATCCTAACCTGGATATGGTTTCATGCGGTCCTACACTCAAGTCTCCTCACTCACCTGATGAGAGGGCTCACGTGGCAAGCGTAGCAAAAGTCTGGGACTTCATTGTTGAGGTTCTCAAAAATGCCCCTAAGAAATAACCGGGACATCCAAATATAAAAACGGCCGGCAGAAATGCCGGCCATTTTTATTATGCTTCCACCAGATTACCTGATGTTGTAAAGATAAGGCAGACGGGCATACACGATAGGTTTCTCGTATGTCTTGAGGAATTTATAGCATTCGGCTACGCTTTCCAGACCGTTCGGTACCAATGCGGTCTCCATTCCGCCACCGTCCAGCATTTCAAGAAGCTTCTCGTAGGTAGTTTTCACAACGGGAACTTCCACAAGTCTGTAATCAGTCAGACCTGAGGCTGCTGCGGCATATTGAACCGCGTCGTACAATCCGCCGTAATAATCGGCCAGACCGATTGCCACTGCATCCGTGCCGGTCCAGACACGTCCTTGGCCCAGTTCGTCGACTCTCTCCGGAGACATATTCCTTCCTTCAGCCACCAGATTGGTGAACTGATTGTAGATAATCTCAATGCTGCGTTGCAAATAGACCATCTCCTCCTCGTCAAGATCTCTGGTAATCTGACCCATGTCGCTGTGTCTATGAGTGTTGATGGTGGCAGTGTTGATGTTGAGCTTCTTGACGGCTTCCTTGACGCTCGGCACCAGTGAGAATACTCCTATGGATCCCGTTATGGTAGTTTTGTCGGTAAATATCTTGTCTGTCTGAGCGCTGATCCAGTATCCGCCTGAGGCAGCGTAGCCGCCGTAGCTTGCGATGACCGGTTTGCATTCTCTGAGCAACTGCAGCTCATGTCGTATCATTTCGGCTTCCAAAGCGCTTCCTCCCGGGGAATTGACTCTGAGGACTACTGCCTTAACGGTGGAATCCTTGCGCAAAGCGGCCAATTCTTTAACGAATTTAGATCCCACGATTGCGGCGCCGCCCTGCAGGGAAGTGCTGCCTTCGCTGACTATATCCCCCTCTGCATAGACAATGGCAACCTTGTCTTTGACTTTGTAATTCTCTTTCAGTCTGGCAGATGCATATCTGTCAACGGATACGTATTTCACATCCTTGATATCGTTTACCCCGAACAGACTGCACAGATAGCTGTCAAGCTGTTCTTTGTAGAATGCTTCGTCCACTACGCCCAAAGCGAGCAGAGAATTCGCATCCAGCATATCCAGATTCTCTATCCAGGAATTGAACTGCTCTTTTGTAAAGTCACGTGAGGCGCAAATGTCGTCGCAGATTACGTTCCATATATTGTCTACCATGACCTTGTTCTGCTCGTAATTCTCAGGACTGATCTGGTTTTTGATTAATTGTTCTGCGGCAGCTTTGTATTTGCCGTGGCGAACCAGCTGCATGTTGACTCCTATTTTGTCAAGCAAGTCTTTGAAGAACATCATCGATGAGCTCAATCCCGTGATGGTGGCATCTCCAAAGCCGTGGACTATCACCTTGTCGGCTACGGAGGCCAGATAGTAGCTCAGGTTGTTGAATGAAGTACCGTACGCTACGATAGCTTTGCCGCTTTGACGGAAGCGGAGCAGGGCGTCTCTAAGCTCTTCAGCATGAGCCAGGGAGAGGTTGGCCTTGTCGGTATTCATATAAATGAATTTTATCGCAGGATCGGTCTCTGCATACTGTATGGCCTTTACCATGTCCAGAATTGTGATGGCATTGTTCTGGCTAAGCTGACTCAGATTGCCGAGTCCGATGCTTCCCATTGTTTCATGTTCCACAACCTGAGAATTGAAATCTATTTTCAGTACAGCGGATGAGGCCACTGTAGAAGTATCCTTATTTGAAGAAAAAGCGGATCCAAGCATACCCATTCCTATCAGAAAGAAGAGGAGCAGGGCTGCAATGCATCCTAGCAATGAACCAAAAAAGATTTTCCAAAAAGTTTTCATATTATTCTGATTAAGAAAAGCAAACAAAATTAGTAAAAATTGATAACTTTGCGGTGATGAAGAAGGTTTTAAAGAATAGCTACGTTGTTGCGTTGATAGCTCTCTATGTCGCTTCCTATGCGGGCATGGGAGTTCACTCCTGCACTTATGACGGCACTGTGGAGTTTACCCTCGCAGCGAACGAGTTGTCCATTAGCGAAGAACCTCATTCTCATCACGGCCATGGTCACCAGGGGCACGAGGATCATATCCATTCCGTATGTCATCACTGTGATGAAGATTGCTGCAGCGGCGCCCATCTGTATCAGGCGGACTGTTGCTCGATAGCATTCTACGTACTTACCGACAGTCAGGTTTTCTCAGGCGATGACTCAAAAGTGCTTCTTGACAGCGCTCCTTTGTTCCTGGCGAACGAAGTTTCTTTGAACCTTTCTCTGTCAGAAGCCAAGGCCGACAATTCTCAGTACTCATATCTTGATGATTTCTACATAAGTCATCAGAGGTTGTTTTCTGTTTGGAGGTTATGATGGAGGAACTGTATCCTTTTGTAAAGGATAAAGTCCCCAAAATCAATAACTTAACAAATAGAAAAGTATGAGAAAAATATCATTCGTTTTATTAATTCTTTTCTGGTCCTTTTCCTTGTATGCGCAGAACGGCGTAGTAAAAGGGACCGTGTATTACAAGAATCCAAATGGAACAACAGAAGTTCTTCCGTTCGCTCAGGTGTACAATCTGGAGGCGGAAAAACTTGTAGAGTGTGACGAGAACGGTCAGTTCTCCACAAACGTTACAGACCGTGCCACTCTGATCGCTACTTATGTGGGTTATTCTCTGGATACCTTGATTGTTACCCCCGCTTCGAGAGATTTGAAATTCTACCTGACGGGTAACAATGAAGTGGAAGAGTCTTATGTGACGGCTCGCCAGGCAGCTCTGTCCAGACTGTCAGCGATCAGAACCGAAGCAATCACCGCTGCAGGTATTTGCAAGATGGCTTGCTGCAATCTTTCTGAGAGTTTCGAGAATTCAGCCAGCGTAGCAACAAACTATACAGATGCGGTCATCGGCGCCAAACAAATCAAACTGCTGGGTCTGTCGGGTATCTATACTCAGATGCTCGAGGAAAACCGTCCTGCGATGCGGGGTCTCGCAGCGCCTTTTGCAATGACTTATGTCCCGGGACAATGGCTCGAAAGCATCCAGATTGCTAAGGGGCCTTCATCCGTGATAAACGGCACGGAAGCGATAACCGGTCTGATTAACATGGAATATCGCAAGCCTACTGACGAAATTCCACTCTACTTTCAGGCATACGGCAGTTCGGACGCCATGGTTGAATCCAACATAGCTTCGGCTCTTCAGCTTAACGACAAGTGGAGCACAATTATTCTCGGACACTACGGCACCAAGCTGACCTCCATGGACCACAATCAAGACGGTTTCAGAGATGAACCGCTTACAACTCAGTACAACATAGGTAACAGATGGCTGTACTATGATCCGGACGGAAGTCAAGTCCGTTTCGGTGTAAATTACGTTTCAGATTACCGTCTTGGCGGCCAAATGGCTTACACCAAGGAGATGGCCCGGGAAAAGTCATATGAACATTGGGGTTCTCTGGTAAAGAATCAAATGGTTGACGCTTTCTTCAAGTTCGGATATCCGCTCAGGGAAGACCAGAGCGAGTCTCTGGCAATCATTGCGGACTATACGCACTATAGCACCAATTCATTCTTCGGTATCAAGGATTACGACGGTTACCAGAATTCCGGATACTTCAACTTCCTCTACCAGAATCAGAATGAGAACCACAGTATCGAGGTGGGCGCTTCCGCACAGTACGATTCATACAGAGAATTTTACAGAATAAATACGTTGCTCGGACTGTCTGTAGAATCAAACAATACCCGCACTGAGGGTCTGTTCGGCGCTTTTGCAGAATACACATATACAAAAGATGAAAAAGTAACTGCGGTTCTGGGTGTCAGAGGTGATTACAATACTCTTTACAAGAGGTTCCTCTTCACTCCTAGAATGAGTTTCAAATATAACTTTACCGACGACATCATTTTCCGCTTCAGCGCAGGCAGAGGATTCCATTCTCCGCATCTGGTTACTGACAACTTAGGAATAATGTCGACAGGAAGGTTTCTCGAGCCTAAGGTTTTCAGCCAGAATTTTGACCTGGAAGAGGCCTGGACTTTTGGTGGGAATATCACCTGGTATCTGCCGTTCGGCTATGAGAACAACAGTTATGTAAGTCTGGAGTATTTCAGAAACCAGTTTGTAAATCAGTTGATTGTCGACCAGGACTACAACTACGGCAACCCGAACATATCCGTTTACAATCTGAAGGATCTGGATATGTCCAATTCTTTCACTAATACATATCAGTTTGATTTTTCAACCGACATCAGCGAGAATTTCAACGTTCTGGCAACTTTCAGATATACGGATGCCAAGGTTACCCTGAAAGGCCAGGGACTGGTTGAAAGACCTATGACAAGCCGTTATAAAGCAGTCCTCAACGCTCAGTACAAAACTCACCTGAGCAAGTGGATCTTCGACTTCACGGCACAGCTTAACGGTCCTATGAAGCTTTACGAGTTCGCAGGCGGAGGATATTCTCCGGCATATCCTTTACTCTATGCACAGGTAACGCACAAAATGAAAGGTGTCGACATTTATGTCGGAGGCGAGAATCTGACAAACTTCCGCCAGCAAGATGCGATTATAAATGCTGACAACCCTTTCAGCATAAAGTTCAATGCAACCCCTGTATGGGGACCGTTGATGGGAATAAAAGTGTACGGCGGTATCAGAATAACAATTTGGAAATAAATCAATAAATATACTACTATGAAAAAGTTAATCTCAATTCTTGCAGTCATCCTGTTCGTTGCCGTATTCGGCATCAACTGCAACGCCCAGAACAAAAATCAAAAAGCTCAGCCTAAGTACGAAGAGGTAACCTTTGTTACTACAATAGATTGCGAGCACTGTGTCAAGAAATGTGAAGCAAACCTCCCTTACGAAAAAGGTGTGAAAGATTGCAAAGTCGTTCTTGACGACCTGACTATCTATTTCAAATACGATCCTGCTAAAACTGACAAGGCTAAACTGAAAAAAGCTATTCAGAAGTTAGGTTATGAAGCAGAGGAAATAGTAATTGAGTAATTTTTATTAACTTGCGACTGAATTGTGCGGCGGCATAATTGCCGCCGCTTTTTGTAAAACCGATTCAAATATGACAAAACCTTCGATACCTAAAGGAACGCGCGATTTCGGACCTCTTGAAATGTCACGCAGAAACTATATTTTCAACACAGTCAGTGACGTTTTTTTGCTATACGGATATTCTCAGATAGAGACTCCTTCTTTGGAAAATCTCTCCACACTGCTGGGAAAATACGGGGATGAAGGTGACAAGCTTCTCTTCAAAATTCTCAATAGCGGGGACTGTTTTGCAGGGGTAACTCCTGACGAATTGACCAATAGCAATTCTCTGGCGATGAAAGTTTGCGAGAAAGGCCTTCGATATGACCTTACTGTCCCTTTCGCCCGTTTTGTAGTGCAGCATCAGAATGAAATCAGTTTTCCTTTCAAGCGCTTCCAGATCCAGCCGGTATGGCGTGCGGACAGACCTCAGAAGGGACGTTATCGCGAGTTCTATCAGTGTGATGTGGATGTAATCGGAAGCAATTCCAATCTGAATGAACTTGAGCTGGTACAGATTGTCAATGAAGTGTTCACCCGTTTCGGAATAAGGGTATGCCTGAAAATAAACAACCGCAAGCTTCTCGCCGGTTTGGCTGAAGTGGCAGACGCTCCGGACAAGATGGTGGACATCACCGTGGCTATCGACAAGATTGACAAGATAGGTATCGAGGCAGTTAAAGACGAGATGAGGGAGAAGGGGATAAGTGAGGAATCGATAAGAAAGATAGAGCCGGTATTGCTTCTCAAAGGGTCTAATGAAGAGAAGATCTCAACTATGAGAAATCTTCTGGGTTCTTCGGAAATTGGTACGAAGGGTGTTGAGGAGATCTCGGAACTGTTCTCAATGATTGGTTCTCTGGACCTGAACATTCAGGTTGAGGTTGACCTTTCTCTTGCCCGCGGGCTGAATTACTATACAGGAGCAATCTTTGAGGTCAAGGCTCTTGACTATGAGATAGGCAGCATCTGCGGAGGTGGCCGTTACGATGACCTTACCGGCATCTTCGGTCTGAAGAATGTATCCGGAGTGGGGATCTCTTTCGGAGCTGACCGTATTTACGACGTGTTGGCCGGACTGGACAAGTATCCTGCTGAACTCTCCAGCGGTGTGAAGGTGCTCTTCACCAATATGGGCAGTGCTGAGGTTAAATACATTCTTCCTCTTGCCGCCGGATTACGCGGGGCGGGAGTGGCCTGTGAGGTATACCCTGAATCTTCTAAGCTGAAAAAGCAGTTTGAATATGCCGACAAGAGGGCAATCAAGGCTGTTGTAGTGGCGGGAGAGACCGAGATGGGCGAGAACAAAGTTACAGTCAAGAATATGAAGTCAGGAGAGCAGACAATGGTCTCTTGCGACGAATTGTTAAAGTACATTCAAAATAATTACGACAATGAATAAAGACAACGAAGCTAAAATCGAGAAGAGTTTCCAGCCAAAACAGTGGAATGACGTAAAAACTCACGATTCTTGGTCTACATTTAAAATCATAGGTGAGTTCGTGAACGGATTCGAGAAGATGTGCAGCATCGGTCCGTCTGTAGCAGTGTTCGGTTCGGCTCGCATTAAGGAGGGAACCAAGTACTATGATGATACAGTCAAGATAGCCAGACTGCTGACGGAGAATAATTTCGGTGTGATTACAGGTGGAGGTCCTGGACTTATGGAAGCGGCCAACAGAGGCGCTCACGAAAGCGGAGGTTGCAGTGTTGGTTTGAATATCCGTCTTCCTTTCGAGCAGTCAGCCAATGAATATATAGACAGGGACAAATGCATCGAGTTTGACTATTTCTTTGTTCGTAAGACAATGTTTATGCGTTACGCTCAGGCATACATCGTAATGCCCGGTGGTTTCGGCACGATGGATGAACTGTTCGAAGCTTTGACTCTCGAACAGACGAACAAAATGGTCTATTTCCCGATCATATTCTACAGCAGTGAATATTGGAAAGGCCTGATCGACTGGTTCAGAAATACCCTTCTTGCACACGGAGTCATCTCTCCTGAAGATTTCAATCTTTTCCAGGTAGTGGATTCACCGGAAGAAGCGGTTAAAATTGTCAACGATTTCTATAGAAAGTACACTCACAAGTTCAATTTCTAAGGATTGAATAGAAAAGTCATAGGAAAGATAATTTCGTATTCAGTAGCGACCTTCGGGTTGCTACTTGTTGCTATAGGGGTTGCCCTCTCCATCATTTCCAATCTGGGGACGGCTCCTCTGTCATGCCCTTCCTATGTAGTGGCCGGAATATGGGGCCTTTCCGTAGGAAACTGGACAATTATCATCAACACCTCCTATATTCTGATCCAGCTTGCGGTTTTGAGAAGTCAATTCAAGTTGAAATATCTGATGCAGATTCTCGCTTCGCTGGTTTTCGGGTATCTGATCGACTTTTCACTGTTCTGCTTAAACTGGCTTCATCCGACAACCTTCGTCTTCCGGTTCGGTCTGATTATTCTCTCTTGCTTTATCACAGCTTTGGGAATCAGCATTGAAGTGGTGGCCCGTGCGTGGATGCTTTCGGCGGAGATGACGGTCTATGCATTTACCAAAGTGATTCACAAGCCTTTCGGAAACATTAAGATTGTGATGGATTCTTCACTTGTAGCCATTTCGTCCCTGATTGCTTTCATTCTCTTCAGAAATCCTTTCGGTTTCGGAGAGTATACGGGATTTGCCGACATTCTGCTCGGGAAAACGGAAGGAGTGGTGATTGGCTTGGGAACGCTTGTTTCGGCACTCGTTACAGGCTGGATGATGCGTTTTACAGATCCTATAGGTAACAAAATAATGGACAGTATAATTGATAAGTTCATATTGATTCAAGAGACAGAATAACTGTGGCCCGATTGTGGCATACAGTACCAAAAAAACAAAGCAGGTTATGAGACAATTATTTATTCTAATCAGTTTGATGTTGGGCTTTTCAGCACTGAATGCTGCAGAGCAGAGATTTCCTTCTCATTTAACGGAAGCGACTATTTATCTCAGAGGCGCAGCCCTGACATTCACCGCAGAAGCAAAAGTAGTGAGCGGCGCTCAGGATATTGAGATAGAGGGGTTGAGCCCCAATATTGACCTAAGCAGCCTTAAAGTTCAATCTTCTTCGGGAGTGCTCATTTCGGCTACCGAATTCTCACAGGGCAAAATGAAGAATGAAACTCTCGACAAGGAGTTGCAGTCCCTTCGTTCAAAACTGGCAGAATTTAATTCTGAGAAAAAGACAATTGAAAACAGGCTTGAGATAAACGCCAATATGCTCGAACTTCTTTCCGACGGCATTGAAGGCAATATACAAAAACGTCAGGGAGCCATGTCGGCTTCAGAGATATCTGCAAGTCTTGAGCTGTACAGGAAGAATGCTGAGAGCATATATAAGCAGATGGATTCGGACAAAGAGAAGCTTGAACCCCTGAACAAGACAATAAAGGAGACAGAGGCTAAGATTGCAGAATTGGAGTCAAAAGCGCTTCTCAACTGTGGCGTTCTCAAACTTTCAGTAGTGGCATCAAAGGCCGGAAACGTTTCATTTACGATTTCTTATTTCACCAGCCAGGCATCCTGGACTCCATATTACGACATTAATGTGGCTTCAACTGAAGCACCGGTTTCATTGTCAGCAAAGGCTGAGGTTCGTCAAAACACCGGTATAGACTGGAAGAATGTGAAGATTACCCTTTCGAACGGGACACCTTCACGTACCAATGTCGCTCCTGAATTATCTGCGTGGTATGTAGGTTTCCGTCCGGAGACAAGATTTGTTACAATGTCAAAGAATTCTGCTGTAATGGCTGCATCTTACGATGCCATGCCTGTACCTATGGTTGAAGAGGAGATGGTTATGATGGATGACTATGTAGATTTGACAAATACAGACCTGAATGTGGTCTATGCAATAGCTCTTCCGTACGATATAGCCGGCAACGGAGTCAAGAGCGTCATTGACCTTAAGAAATATGATTTGGCAGCAGAGTATTACTATTATTCTGCTCCTAGAATTTCTGAAGAGGTTTATCTTATGGCGAGCATCTCTGATTGGGAGAGAAACGGCCTTCTTCCCGGACAGGCAGTCATCACATACGGAGGAGATTACGTAGGGAAGACTTACTTCAACACCAACACTACTGAGAATAAGCTGGAATTAACTCTGGGAACCGATCAGAGAATTACCGTTAAGCGCGAAGTTCTTAAAGACCTCAAAGCAAACGCAACTGTCGGGAACAGCACCACCGTATACAAGGGTTGGCAGATTACGGTCAGAGGAAGCCACAACAGGGTATTCAGAATGGTTCTCAAAGATCAGTATCCGCTCTCTACGGACAAGGACATTGATGTAAAAGTCACCTCCATCACCCCGTCCGCTTCTTACAACAATACTCAGAACGGTATCGTAACTTGGGAATTCAATCTCGCTCCGGGTGAGGTCAGAACTTTCTCACTGAGCTACAGTGTGAAGTATCCTAAAGACAGGACGGTTGTGCTGTAGATTGACACAAAACAAAAAAGGTGCCTTTGCGGGCACCTTTTTTTTTCGACTTGAGTCGGATTAGTAATTCTCGCAATTAAGCTCGAAGAATGCTTGAGGGTGGTTGCATACCGGACACTCTTCCGGAGCCGATGTGCCGACAACGATGTGTCCGCAGTTACGGCATTCCCAAACCTTAACTTCGCTCTTTTTGAACACTTCTGCAAGATTGACGTTCTTGAGCAGTGCGCGATAGCGCTCTTCGTGATGTTTCTCGATTTCGCCGACAGCACGGAACTTGGCTGCCAGTTCCGGAAAACCTTCCTTTTCCGCTGTAACGGCAAAGCCTTCGTACATATCAGTCCATTCGTAGTTTTCGCCGTCTGCGGCAGCTTCAAGATTCTGAGCTGTAGTTCCGATACCGTTCAGCTCCTTGAACCATAGCTTGGCGTGTTCTTTCTCATTCTCTGCAGTCTTTAAGAATAGTGCTGCAATTTGCTCGAAACCGTCTTTTTTTGCTTTGGAAGCAAAGTAAGTGTATTTATTTCTTGCTTGTGATTCTCCGGCAAAAGCCGCTTCCAGATTTTTCTCAGTCTGTGTTCCTGAATACTTTGTCTTCATAAAATTAGTTTTTGATTTTGCATCTAAGATATAAAAAAAATATATAACTTTATGCTAACGAAAACCTAAATTGTAAGTTATGAAACTTGACATTATGAAGACCATAAAAGACGGTGTTAAATATGGTCTGAACAATTTTCTCCCACTGTTGTGTACAGTTATTCTCTATTTGCTCACTTGTTGGATTCCATATCTGAACGTGGGTACTACAATCGGCTTCTATAGAATAGTCATAGGAATCGGACGGAATCAACATATAGATCCGGTTTCTATTTTCAATAAAGACAATTTCCAGAACCTGAGCGGATTTTTCCTGCTCCAGGGCCTTGTACTCGTCGGGACAATCGCTGCAGCCGTATTCATGCTGCTTCCGGCTTTGATTGTGGGAATCGCATGGGGCTTCGCAGTTTATTTCTATCTGGATAAGGGAGTCTCTCCTCTGAAATCACTTCAACTGAGTTATGACACTACTTACGGTAATAAATGGCGCATTTTCGCAGTAGTTCTGCTGGCTTGCCTTGCCATGTCGGTGGTTTCAGCGCTTGTAGCTTTGATTCCTGAAGTTGGCAAGATTCTGTCCGTAGTGGTTAGTCTGCTGTTCTCAGCTGTTGTAGTGGCGATTAATGGAGTTATGTATGACTTCTTCTCAAAGAAGGCAGATTCAGTTCTGAGCGGTACTCAGGCTGAGGCATAACACTTTTCATACATAAATGAAGAGCCGGTTGGAAGACCGGCTCTTTTATTAACTTTGTATAAGAATCGTTTTACTATGGTTTTCAATCATTACGGCAAAAAAAGTAAACCGTCTCTTCTGCTTATCCCCGGGCTGGGCGTGTCCCATGAAATTTTTTCCCCGCTGATAAGTATGCTTGAGAATGACTTCAGCATCGTAGCGGTCGAGAATGACGGTTTTATAATCGGGAAGTATTCCGAGTTTACTTCAGTTGACGATCAGGCGTCCCAGATTATCAATTATACCAGGGAGAATTATGACGGTCACTGGGATTGCGCCTATGGCCTGTCCCTCGGAGGCAAGATTCTGTCGAGAATATTGGAGCGGAACGAGTTGTCGGTGGATCATGCAATTCTTGATGCAGCCCCGTTACTTCCGCTTCCCCGCTGGAGCGTTGACCCTCTGAGGTATTATCAGAGTTACAATGTCTGGAGCTGTTACCATTGGACCGGTTTCTGGAAATGGCTGTTCCATTCTCACTATTTCGACGTGCTCCTGGACGAATGCAGAAAAGTATTCCCTTACGGAGGAAGAAAAGCCGTATTGGATGGATATAAGTCAGTGTATACCAATAAGCTGGAATCAATATCGGGACCGGACATCCACTTCTGGTACGGCACAAAAGAGGCTTTTGTGGCGAAGCCGCAGGCAAAGCACCTCCAAGCGTTATGCCCTGAGGCTCACATCAAAATTTTTCCGGGGATGAATCACGGTCAACTGCTTGTGGACCATCCCGAAGAGATTGCATCCGCCGTCTCCAGTTTCTTTAAATGAGCCGTTTGATTCTTGCGACTTTTTTCGTATATTTGTTCTGGTGAACAACTAAAACAAACATTATGAACATCATTCTTACTTTACTTTTCGGAGCTGTTGCAGGCTGGCTTGCAGGTTTCTTTGTATTCAAAGAGAAAAGCGGTCTTATCTGGAACATTATCATCGGTCTTCTCGGTGGTGTTGTCGGTGGCTGGCTACTTGGTCTTGTTGGCGCAGGCGGATCATTCTGGGCACAATGGTATGGCCAGATTATCAGCGCAGTTATCGGTGCTGTAGTTCTTCTCTGCGTTTGGAATTTCCTCAAGAAGCTCTTTAAATAGGATCTCTTCCGCAAATTTTCCGGAACAGGTAATTGATGTCTTCGTCCTTGTGAGTGCAGGGACGGAGACTTTGTGTATGTTTGATGGTTATTTCTTATGACTCTTGTCCAGTTATTTAAGAGAATACTTCCATATGTCAAGCCATATCGCGTCCTTTTAGTTGCGACGCTGTCTCTCACGTTGCTCGGCTCAATGCTGGCGCAGGTAAATGCAGTGGTGCTTGACCGTACGGTAGATTCAATCAATTCTCTTGTAGGATCATCCGACTTCTCATGGGCCAAGGCGGCGCGGATTCTGATAATAGTAAGCGTCGTTCTGCTTGGAAAAGAGATTCTCAGGGCCGGAATATCTTTTGGACAGAGCATTTTCGGAGAAAAACTCCGGATCAATATCTCACAGCGACTCTCTCTGGGAGTTGTCGAGAGAATTCTCCAGTACAGAATGGCCTTTTTTGCCAGGAGCGACAATGCCCCAGGAATGCTCCAGGCTAGAATAGATCAGGGTTCCAGCAGTATTTCCCGCACTATTCAGAATTTCTTCATCAATCTCCTGCCGATGATTGTAAGTTCCGTGTTGGCCCTTGTCCTTATGTTTGCAGCCAACGTCTACGTGGGTTTGACGGCGCTTGCAATCGTGCCGGTCTATTTCTGGATTACCTCGTTACAGGGAAAGAAACTGAAAAGTTCCCGCCAGAATATGCGCGGATTCTTCGAGAAGCGCAGCGGCAGCATAATGAGCATTCTCGAGAGTATGAACGTGATCAAGTCCTTCAACCGGGAAGAGATTGAGCTCGGGAAGCAGACAGAACTGCAGGAAGGTTATTATGGGAACCAGTTGAATATTCGCCGTGCCTCATTCGGATTTGACGCGCTGAAGAGCTTCGTAAGTCAGACCGGAACGGTTCTGATAATTATTCTCACCTCATATCTGGTTATTATCGGTTATCCCGGAATGACTATCGGTAAGATAATGTATCACGTAATGCTTTTTGCCAACGTGACTGCTCCAATTACCTCTCTCCAGCGAATTTTCGACGACCTGAATGATGCTCTGGTTTATGCGGAAGGATATTTCGACATTATAGATGCAGACCAGGAACTGGAGTCGACCGGAAGCTACAGACCGGAAAAGGTGCTGGGCAACTTCGAGATGAAAGGGGTGGATTTCACCTATCCGAACGGAACGAAAGCCCTCTACGATATTTCTCTAAAGGTTGAAAGCGGCAAGATCACTGCTCTTGTGGGGTTGAGCGGTGCCGGTAAATCAACCATAGTGAATCTGCTGGACAAATTCTACGAGCCAGATTGCGGCAGCATCACCCTTGACGGAGTGGACCTGCGCAAATGGGACACGAAATTCCTGCGTGAAAACATCGGACTCGTTCTCCAGAAAAATCACATTTTCGACGGAAGCATCGAGGATAATATCCGGTACGGAAAGCCGGATGCAACCTTCGAGGAAGTGGCTGAAGCCGCCAGAAAAGCGAGCGTCTACAATCAGATCATAGCCCTCCCGAACGGTTTCAAAACTTCTGCCACCCATCTTTCAGGAGGACAGCAACAACGTATCGCCCTTGCCCGTATGTTTCTGAAAGATCCGCCTGTCATATTTCTGGACGAACCTACGGCTTCGCTGGATGCTATCGCAACTGAGCAGATAAAGTCAGCAATAGACGCAATCAAGAAGGACCGTACAGTTATCATCATCTCGCACTCTATTTCTCAAATAATAGACAGCGAAATGGTATATGCACTCCAGGAAGGTCACCTTGAGCAAAGCGGCGATCCTGATGAACTCTATCGTAAGGGCGGTGTATACAAAGATATTGTCGATGCTTCCGCAAGAAGTCTGAATATCGAGAAACTGACCCAGACTCTCGCTCAGGATGATACCTGGGAAGAGGTCTTGAAGGAAGACTAATTCTCCTTGACAGCCTTGCCGCTGATGTGTTCGATGGTGAATGCCAATATCTCTGTCCGTTGATAGGCACAGAATAGGGATAACCGCCGTCTCCGTTGACCGAAAGGAAGCCCCGGTAAGCCTGCTTCAGAATACGGAAACACTCTTCCTGCGGAAGGGCCTGTTTGAATCTGCGCATAGGACGGAAGGTTGGCTTGTCATCAACTTTTCGGGACGTCAGTGCCTTAACCGTGGCTTTGATAAGACTGGTAAGATAATCCCGGTCATCCACGTCGGTGATGTAGAAATGGTCTTTAGCTCCGTCATAAGGCGGCCGCAGAATAACCTCCTTCAGCACAGCCCTGCCTGGTTCTGTCACTTTTACGTATAAATTGTTGTCGCAGATAAGACCCCAGAGAATACCGTCACAGTAGATGCAGTAGTCTCCCATCATCTTCTTCACAACTATCTTCCCGGCATCCGAGCACTGGTCGACGATATAGTAAACAAAGTCCGAATTACAAGCCATAGATTCTGTTTTATCGGTTTAAAGGTAAGTTTTTTTAGCAGTTGTTCCAATAGGATAATCATTCGTTCATCGAAGGGCTGGTCAGAATACAAACTTCTATCGATGATTTTGACCGGCTGCCCTCCAGCGTTTAAGCATTGGGAAGAAGCCCCGCATCATGTCTTTATACTGATCCTTCGTCATGGGCTCCGGCATCATCTTGTTCACCTGGTCCACAAACTGGGCGCAGTGGTCAATCATCTCATCCATAGTGCATTCCTGCAGGAATATGCCGTCATGATAGCAGTACTGGCAGTAGTCAAAGTTGATGCTGCCGTCGGAGTTTCGGCCGCAGTCTTCGTCCTTGGTGAGCGGCATGCCGCAGCTCTGGCAGAACTGGGGGAGCTGGCCGGGGACCAGGTGCTTTTCTTTGGGCGGGAAGGAGGCCTCATAGGCCGCAAAGGCCTCCGGCTGCGCATCGGCCACAAAGTAGCCGGCGGGCGGGCAGTAGGTGCCCTCACGGTCTCCCCAATAGCCGGGAATGAGTTCCTGGGCCAGGAAGTACGGTACTTCGCTTTCGGCAGGCTCGCCGTGATAATGAATCCGGAGCTTGCTGGCCAGGTCAAAGCCGGCGTGCTTGTAAAACTCGATATTGCCTTCCATCTGGAGCAGGCCGATGCCCATCGCCCGGGCCTTCTCCAGCGCATATTGCAGCAACTTGAGGCCGTAGCCCTTGCGTGTGTATTCCGGATGGATGCTGATGGGGCCGAAGGTCCATGACGGGAATGCCGTTCCGTCTGTAAGTTTAATTTCGGCCTTTGAGAACATTACGTGGCCGATGATGCGCCCGTCCTCCTCCATCACCAGATCCAGATCCGGGATAAAGGCCGGATTGTTTCTGTACTGATTCAGCACAAAGTGCTCCTGACATCCGGGCCGGTATACGTTCCAGAATGCTTCCCGCGTGAGGTTTTCCACCTCCCGCCAGTCTTGGGGTTGTTCAAGTCTGATATTCATATTTCCAGTCTTAATACACGAATAGGGGTATCACGTCCCTGGCTGGGGTCTACGACTGTTTCGCCGGTGGGGACGAAACCGCACTTTTCCATCACGCGGCCTGAGGCCGGATTATCGATGAAGTGGCCGCTGATGAGTGACTTAATCTCCGTCGTTTGGCGGATATGTGCTATCATTATCTGGAGCGCCTCCGTGCAGATGCCCTGGTTCCAGTAGGGTCTTCCTACCCAGTAACCGATGAGGGGTTCGCCTTCCCGCGCGGGTAGATTGCACTGGCAAGACGGGCCATACCCCATGGCGCCGATGGGCTCTCCGGTTTCTTTCAACACGATGGCCCAGGTATTGGTGGCGTCATTGAAAACGGTCCGGATTATCTCCAGACTCTCCTCAACGCTCTTGTGCGGCGGCCAACCGGCCCGCGGCCCCACCTCCGGGTCTGAGGCATATTTGAACAGCGCCTCAGCGTCGCTCTTCAACCAGGGTCGCAACAGTATTCTATCAGTTTCCATATGCGAAGATAAAAAAAAAAGAGGACTTCCTTTCAGAATTCCTCTGTAGTAGACCAAACACTCCGAATCTAGAACCTCTCGTTCATTGAAGGGCTGGTTCAGTTGCAATCCTTCATTGAAGCGTGTCAGTCCTTTGTGCCGGCACCTGAATGATTGTCAGCCACTTCTCGGGGTCTTCCTGGTTCCAGGCACCATCGACATAGACGGCCCGGGGAGCGTCGGCGACTTTCCAACCTTCCTTCTCCATCCAGGCGAAGAGGTCGATGTAATTCTGATACAGGCGGTCGTAAGGGCCATAGACCTTCATGCAAATTGCCGTGGGCACCTCGGGAACATCTTTGAACTTGATGATGGCCGAGTCCTTTCCTTTGGCAGTAACCTTCTCACAGTATTCGATGTCGATGTCCGTCGGTTTGTAACCACCGTGCTCGATGGTGTAGCAGTAACCAGGCTCCGGGCATTCGCAGCCCAGACGGGCCATCTCAGGACCGATGACCTGATAGCAGAGGGCCCCCAGGTCTTCGAAGGAGTGGATCGTTGTGCGATGGCTGGCAACAGTGATGGCCGGTAAACGTTCAATTGTAATCTTTTCCATTTTCTGGTGTTTCTTTTGGGAAGTCACCATCGCCTTAAGCTGCGCCTTGCGGGCCTTCAGCTGCCGGAGCTCATCCTCGCATACGCGAATCTTCTCCTCCAGGGCATCGATGCCGGGAATGTGCGTTTCATCCTCATAGAGTTCGCGAATCTCTTCCAGGCTGAAGCCCATCCCTTTGAGTTGTAGGATAGCCTGCATTTTCTGCAACTGCTCTACGCTGTAATAGCGATACCCGGAATCCCGGTCCACGATTTCCGGCACGAGCAAGTCAATCTCCTCATAG
>JAFSTD010000089.1 GCA_017450655.1 Bacteroidales bacterium
AGAATGCTCCCTTGATTCTCTTGATATCTTTCAGTCTTTGAACGGATTCGTCGGCGATAATAGGGATAGGACTGCGCTCTGTCAGCCATGCAATGTCGCTCAGCCTGTTGGTCGGCATAGGCTGTTCAACCATCTGAACACCTTTTGAAGCGAGCCAGTAGATCTCTCCCAATGCGCGGATTCTGTCCGTCCATCCCTGATTGGCATCCACTACCAGCGGAAGGTCAGTGACGCTGCGAATGGTCTCAATCATTTCGTGGTCGTTGTCCAGGCCCACCTTTACTTTGAGAACCTTGTATTTGCCAGCGCATTCGAGCGTTTTCTCCCTGACTACTTCTGCAGTGTCGATACCTATCGTAAAACAGGTAGGACCCGCTTTCGCAGGGTCGAGCCCCCATATTCTGTACAGTGGCTGTCCCAGCAGTTTGCCAACCAGGTCGTGGAGGGCGATGTCAATGGCAGCCTTTGCGGGAGCGTCTCCTTCTGACAGAGAATCCACGTATGTGAGAATCTCTTCAATCTTGAAAGGGTCGCTGAATTGCTCCAGGTTGACTTTGTCCAGAAAAGCGCACACGCTCTCGACCGTGTGTCCCAGATAAGGAGGCATTGAAGCCTCTCCGTAGCCTACGTAGCCGTCATATTCAAGTTCCACCTGAACGTCGGGAGTTGTAGTGCGGGAATAAGAGGACACCGTAAAAGTGTGGGCAAGCTGGAGTTCGTATGGGAAATAGCTCAGTTTAAGCCTGTTCTTTCCGGATGCGTCCAGCTGGTACGGTCTGATTGTGTCCGACTTAACGTTTCTGCCGCAAGATGCCAGTCCGGCAGTGACGCCGGCTGCAGCGGTAACTTTAAGGAAGCTTCTTCTATCCATTATTGTTGTTTGATGTTTGCTACAGCGTAATCGATACGACGGAGAGTCTCTTCTTTACCGAGAAAGCCGCATATCGCGAAGATGCTCGGACCCTGACTGATCCCGATGACTGCCAGACGAAGAGAATTCATAAGGCGTCCCATAGAGAGCTCGTTGTCCATAATCCATTGATGGATAGCTTGTTCTGCCTCTTCTGGAATTATCTCCTCGAATGTGGCAAGCTTGTCTCTGAGAAGAAGCAGATTCTGTACGTCTTCTTCTTTCCAACTCTTGGTCACCGATTTCTCGTCAAAAGATGTCGGAGCCTTGAACATGTACAGAGTCAGAGGAAGCAGATCGGCAGGGAAAGTAGCTCTCTCCTTAATAAGAGAAACGGCTTTCGATGCGCGGTCAAGAGTGGTTTCAATCCCGTTCTCCTTGAGCAGTCCCATAAGAATGGCGCCCAGCTCTCTGTCGTCGCGCGTCTTCATATACTGAGCGTTGAACCATTTTGCCTTGTCAGGGCTGAAACGCGCTCCGCTCTTGCTCACTCTCTCGAGAGAGAATGCATCTACGAGCTGCTCCATATTGAATATCTCCTGTTCGGTACCCGGATTCCAGCCCAGCAATGCGAGCATATTTATGAATGCCTCCGGGAAATAACCTTGTTCGCGATATCCCATGGCAACCTCCCCGTCAGGAGAATGCCACTCGAGAGGGAACACAGGAAATCCGAATTTGTCTCCGTCCCGCTTGCTGAGTTTGCCCTGTCCGACCGGCTTGAGAAGCAGCGGGAGATGTGCAAACTGCGGCTGAGTGTCACTCCATCCGAATGCTCTGTAAAGGAGGTAGTGGAGCGGGAGTGAAGGTACCCATTCCTCGCCTCTGATTACGTGGCTGATTTCCATCAGGTGGTCATCCACGATATTGGCAAGGTGGTATGTAGGAAGTTTGTCTATCGACTTGTAAAGAACTTTGTCATCCAGAGTACCGGTGTTGACCACCATGTGTCCCCTGATAACATCGTCCATTTCAACGTTCTCATTCTCAGGCATCTTGAAACGTATTACCCATACGTCCCCGCGATCTATTCTCTCCTTGACCTCTTCAGGTGAAAGAGTCAGAGAATTGGTAAGTCCGTTTCTGGTCGCAGGTCCGTAAGCGAAAGTGGCTCCTTGTTTCTCAGCCTCCGCTCTGAGGGCGTTCAGTTCTTCAGGGGTGTCGAAAGCATAGTAGGCATTTCCATTCTCTACAAGTTCGAGAGCGTATTTGAAATAGATGTCACGACGTTCGCTTTGTCTGTACGGGGCGTGAGGACCGCCTTCGTTGATACCCTCGTCTATCTTGATCCCGCACCATTCCAGGGACTTGAAGATATACTCTTCTGCTCCCGGAACGTAACGTCCTGAATCGGTGTCTTCAATTCTTAAAATTAAATCGCCATTGAAATGTCTGGCAAACAGATAGTTATAAAGGGCTGTCCTTACGCCGCCAATGTGCAGCGGACCTGTAGGACTTGGAGCAAAGCGTACTCTAACTCGTCTTTTGGCTGTCATAGCAGGAATTTAAAAATAAAGGCCAAAAATCAATTTTGGCCAGTGTTTGTACTCGATAGGAGAATCGAACTCCTATTTAGAGATTGAGAATCTCTTGTCCTAACCGTTAGACGAATCGAGCAGTTCTTTCGCTCACAAAAGTAAATAGATTTAGCGGAATTACAAATTTTTTTAACTTTGTAAAGACTAAAACCGAATCGATTCTATGCTGGACTTCAGTAAAATCAACAAGCCCAATTTCTTTTACTCGTTAGTGCTCAGTCACGTAAGATACGTGCATAACGTACTGTATTACAGAAAGTATAAGGTTCTTCACAAAGACAGGTTACCTAAAGATGAGGGATCACTGGTTATCAGCAATCACCAGAACGGTCTGAACGACGCTCTTGCGATCCTCATGATGGGTGCCAGGAATCAGATGGTCTTCATTGCAAGGGGCGACCTGTTCAAGAAAGACAGCCTGGGCAAAATTATGAGGTTCCTGCGTATTCTGCCTGCATTCCGCGTGAGAGATGCCGGCACTGAAGGACTCAAGGACAATGATCTGATATTCGAGGAATCTTCTAGAATCATCTCTGAAGGTGACAACGTGGTCATATTCCCGGAAGCAACTCACCAGCATGGCCACTATCTGAACGTGTTTAAGAAAGGGTTCGCCAGAATAGCCTTCAGAACTGCAGAGAAGGCCGGTTTTTCAAAAGATATAAAGATTCTCCCGTTAGGACTTCACTACGATACTTATTTCCATATTGAGAGCCGTCTTCTGGTGAATGTCGGTGAGCCGTTTACATTCTCCGAGCTTTATGATATTTACCGTGAGCATCCGGAGAAGGCCCAGCATCTTTTGGCCGAGAAGTCGCGCGAGAAGGTTAAAGAACTGATGCTCGACATCGAAGACTGGGATAACTACGACTCGGTGTGGATGGTTTGCAACATGTATCATCGTCCTTGGCTGAAGCAGCGCAGAATACTCCCGCTGTTCGAGAATGAGTTCGAGGCCGACGTTCAAATCAACAGGAGGCTTCAGGAATATCACGCTTCTGATGAGCCTGCATATCTCAATCTGATGTCAAAGGTGGCTGTATACCGCGAGAATCTCGAGAAACTGAATCTGAGGGACTGGATTTTCAGCAGAAAAGTGTTCGTATGGTCTTGGCTGAGAGGTTTGTTGTGGCTTTGTTACGCCCCGTTCGTTCTGGCAACTTTCCTGATAAACATTATCCCATACAGCGCTAGCAATCTGCTTACCGCGAAGATGAAAGACAGACAGCTGCACGCCTCGCTGCACATTGGTCTGGGTGTGCTTGTAGTTGTGCCGATCTGGAGTCTGATAGTGCTGGCTCTGGTATGGATTTTCTCAAAGCATTTCTGGATCGGTCTTCTCGCAATGCTGGTATGGCCGTATTCTCTGAAACTGTACTATCATATGAAGGTGGACTTTCTGAAGTTGTATAACCGTTTCAGAAGAACCAGATTCATACTGACCAAAAACAAACTGTTCCATGAAACCAAAGCATTGCGTGCTTCTATCATGGAACAGTTAGACAGTTTGTTCAAAAGCTCCGGAGATTAACTCCTTCTGGCAAAACCCAAATAATATACAAGGGTCGCAAGCGCTGACAATGCTGCGACAAGATATGTCCTTGCCGCCCAGGTGAGGGCTTCTTTTGCGTGGTCCAGCTCGACCGAGCCGAGAGTATGGCTGTTCTCAAGCCAGACGAGGGCTCTTTGTGACGCGTTGTATTCTACCGGCAGAGTGACCAGACTGAAAAGAAGAACCATCGCAAACATCGCGATTCCGAGCCAGAACAGAGCAGGGAACACGTTTATCGTAAGAATACCCAGAATAATCACAATCTGGGAGAGAGAAGACGAGATATTGACCATCGGTACCAGAGCAGAACGAAGTTTGACAGGTGCGTAGCCGACTGCGTGCTGTACCGCGTGGCCGGTCTCGTGAGCTGCCACGGCAGAAGCCGAAATGCTTCTTCCGCTGTAAACTCCTTTGCTGAGGTTTATCGTCTTGTCAGTGGGATTGTAGTGGTCTGTCAGACGACCTTCGATACAAGTGACGGTAACGTCGTGTATGCCGTGGTCGCGCAGCATCTTTTCCGCTATTTCCTTGCCTGTCAGTCCTCCCGGAGAATACTCATTCTCATATTTCTTGAATACGCTGTCAAGCTTTGTCTGCACAATCAATCCCAGAACAAAAACTACTATAATTAAAAGCCAACCTGATGTCATAATTTTTAAAAAATGTTATTTTTGTACTTTACCACAAATATAGCAAAAAACATGCAAAGTGTAGGTTTCGACAATTCAATTTACCTCAAGGTTCAGTCGGAAAACATCAAGAAAAGGCTGGAGTTATTCGGCGAAAAACTCTACCTGGAATTCGGTGGCAAACTCTTCGATGATTTTCACGCTGCCCGCGTTCTTCCGGGCTTTCATCCCGACAGTAAAATCAAGATGCTTTCTCAGGTCAAGGACCAGGCTGAAATCATCCTTACCATTCACGCCGGTGATATCGAGAGGAATAAAGTCCGCGGAGACCTGGGAATTACCTACGATATGGATGTTTTGCGCCTGATTGATGCTTTCAGGGGCTACGGTCTCTATGTGAGCAGCGTGGTTCTCACCCGTTTCCAGAATCAGCCTGCAGCGGTGGCATATCAGGCTAAGCTGGAAGGGCTGGGTCTTAAAGTTTACAGACATTACCCGATTGACGGATATCCTTCAAACGTTCCTCTGATTGTAAGCGATGAAGGTTTCGGAAAGAACGAGTACGTGGAAACCACCAGAAAGATTGTGGTTGTCACGGCTCCCGGCCCGGGCAGCGGCAAGCTGGCAACCTGTCTTTCACAGCTGTATCACGACAGCAAGAGAGGGATAAAGTCCGGCTATGCCAAATTCGAGACTTTCCCTGTCTGGGACATCCCGTTGAAACACCCCGTAAATCTGGCCTATGAGGCTGCCACGGTGGATTTGGATGACGTCAATATGATCGACCCTTTCCATCTTGAAGCATACGGAGTTACAACGGTCAACTACAATAGGGACGTAGAGGCTTTTCCGGTATTGAATGCCATTCTCAAGAAGATTCTCGGAGAATCTCCTTACAAATCGCCTACCGATATGGGCGTCAATATGATATCAAAATGTATCGTCAACAATGACGTTATCGTCAAGGCTTCGAAGGATGAGATAATAAGAAGGTATTTCAACACCCTCTGTCAGATCAGAAAGGAGAATCTTCCGAAAGATCTGAAGTACAAGGTGGAGATAATCATGGACCAGGCAGGGATTTCCGCTTCTGACAGAAAGGTGGCTCAGGCTGCCGTAAAACATGCAGAAGAGACGGGAGGTCCAGCTACGGCAATTGAACTGAACGACGGCACCATTATTCTTGGCAAGACAAGTAAGCTTCTGGGCGCTTCCGCGGCGATGTTGCTCAACGCCCTCAAGTATCTGGCCGGCATTCCTGACGAGGTGAAACTTATCCCCCCTGCAGTCATAACCCCTATATGCGAGCTGAAGACGGAACATCTGGGGAACTCCAATCCTCGTCTGCATACCGATGAGGTCCTTATAGCCCTGACAATCAGTGCTTCTACTGACAAGGTTGCAAAGAAGGCCCTCGACAAACTTGCAGAGCTGAACGGATGTGAAGTTCACGCGAGCGTGATTCTCTCTCAGGTGGATGTGGGTGTGTTCCGCAAACTCGGTGTCAATCTCACTACGGAGCCTACCTACCAGACAAAAAAATTGTATCACGGCAATTAGCCGCTTTGATTTTTTCGTCAGTTTGCTTAAATTTGTTTCTAATATTGGAATAAACTGTAACAAAATATTAACTAACTAATTGTTTATGAAAAAATTCTTTCTATCAATCGTTCTGCTGGCAATAGCACTTCCTACTGTATTCGCTCAGCAATCTTACGTACCTACAGCGGCTAATCTGGAGCAAAGGGAAAACTTCCGTGATGCCGGTTTCGGTATTTTCCTTCACTGGGGTATCTACAGTATGTTCAGCCAGGGAGAATGGTATTTGAATGACGCCAATCTTGACTACAAAGAGTACGGTCAGGCAGCTGCTGGTTTTTATCCATCAAAATTCGATGCTGCTGCTTGGGTTAAAGCATTCAAGGATGCTGGCGCAGGTTATATCTGTATCACGTCACGTCACCACGATGGTTTCTCAATGTTTGATACTCAGTATTCTGACTTCAGCATTATGAAAGCTTCTCCGTTCAAGAGAGATATATTGAAAGAACTCAGCGACGAGTGCCACAAACAAGGTCTTCGTTTCCACGTTTATTATTCTCTTATTGACTGGACTCGCGACGATTACTATCCTCTCGGACGTACAGGAAGGGGCGTAGGTCGCAGGACACACGGGGATTACAGCACTTATTTCGAGTTCATGAAGAATCAATGTGCAGAGATTGTTACAAAATACAAAGCAGACTGCGTATGGTTCGACGGCGAGTGGGATCAGACTCAAACCAATCCTAATTTCAACTGGAGATTCCCTGAACTTTATGAATCAATCCACGCTTTGAACGACGCTTGCCTTATCGCCAACAACCACCACCACTCACCATACGAGCACGAGGATATCCAATGCTTCGAGCGTGACGTTCCTGGTGAGAACCAGGCTGGTTACAGCGCAGGTCAGGAAGTGAGCACAAAACTTCCTCTCGAGACTTGCCAGACTATGAACACTGCATGGGGTTACAAGATTTCAGACAAGAGATACAAACCACTCTCAGAGATCGTTCAACTTATCGTAAGAACTGCAGGCCGCGATGCCAACTTGCTTTTGAACATCGGCCCTACAGCAAGCGGTGAGCTTCCTCCAATGTCACTCCAACGCCTTCAGGAACTTGGTGAATGGATGAACAAATACGGTGAGACAGTTAAAGGCGGTGTAAGAGGCGGTCTTATTAAACCTCAAACATGGGGTGTTACAACTCAGAAAGGCAAGACCCTTTATCTTCACATCCTTGATCTCGCTCAAGATAATTTGACTATCACTCTTCCTGCCGGAACCAAGATCAAAGCAATCAACGAGTATGATTCAAAGGCTCCTGTAACCTTCAAACAAGTAGTTGACGGAGTATTCTATCTTAAACTCAACGAGGTTCCAGCTACCAAGAGAGTTCCGGATTATATCGTAGAAGTAACATTAAAATAGAAGAAAGTGAAATACAATATTGAAAATTGCTCCGGCAGTACAGAGAGTTGTGTTAGAGCACAATCCGGCGGTGCATATAGAATTGAACTGTGTTCGGCTCTGGAAGTGGGTGGTTTGACTCCGTCATACGGCCTGATGAAAAGAGCGAGAGAAGCGGTTACAATTAAAATCAATGCAATGATTCGTCCAAGATGCGGAGATTTCCTCTATTCTGAGCGGGAAATTGCAGAGATGATAGAAGATATACACGTTGCCCGGGTATTGAAGATGGATGGCGTCGTTTTCGGATGTCTTACTCCGAAAGGACAGGTTGACATCCCTTTGATGAAACGTCTTATGGCTGAATGCAAAGGTCTGGACGTTACTTTCCATCGCGCATTTGATATGTGCTCCGACCTCTCTAAAGCGCTCGAGGACGTGATTTCGGTTGGCTGTAACAGGATTCTTTCTTCCGGCGGAGCCCAGACTGCTCCGGAAGGTGTGGATAATCTTGCCAAACTGGTCAAACAGGCAGACAACAGAATTATCATCATGCCAGGCAGCGGAGTAAATGCGGGCAATATTCATACTCTTCTTGAGATAACAGGCGCCAAAGAGTACCACTTGTCAGGAATGTCAATTTACGACAGCGGTATGGTGTACCGTAATCCTAAGATCAACATGGGAGGAACAACCCTGGTTGACGAATATGGTACGAGAATGACTGACACAGCTAAAATCAAAGCTGCTGTTGATGCAGTCAACGCTTAAAAATGGACAAGGCATTTGTCGGGAATACCATTGCCTCCCTCGGGGAGAAAAACGCTTCGACATTGCTTTCAGCCATTGAAAATGGCGAACCTGTAGTTTCGGTACGCCGAAACGGCCTTAAACTCTCCATCGACAATTTCCGTGATCACTTCAAGGGAAACGTCGATGGAGTTGTTTTATGGTGTAAGGACGGTATCTATCTGAAAGATCGTCCCGTTTTTGCCCTTGATCCCCTTTTCCACGCAGGAGCCTATTACGTTCAGGAGGCTTCATCCATGTCAGTCGCTTCAATTCCGCTGTTTACAGCCGATTATGAGGCCCATTTGAGAATTCTCGACCTGTGCGCAGCGCCGGGAGGAAAGACCACCGCCATAGCCGGTTCGATTTCCGGGGAGTCGCTTCTGGTTGCAAACGAAGTGATCCGTAACAGAGCTACGGTTCTTGCCGAGAATGTGACGAAATGGGGCAGGGCAAATGTCATGGTCACCAACTGTCAACCTGCCG
The DNA here is from genome assembly GCA_017450655.1 of Bacteroidales bacterium. Taxonomy (GTDB): domain Bacteria; phylum Bacteroidota; class Bacteroidia; order Bacteroidales; family UBA932; genus Equibacterium. The sequence continues at coordinate 8,858 of JAFSTD010000089.1, forward strand.
ATTTCAAAAAAGTTCCCGGCTTTTTCGATATCATTCTGGCTGACGTCCCTTGTTCCGGAGAGGGAATGTTCAGAAAGGATTCGGAGGCAATGGAACAGTGGTCTCCGGCAAACGTTGCCTTATGCGCCGCCCGTCAGCGCAAGATAATTGCGGATGCCTGGTCTGCGCTGCGCCCCGGAGGTTACCTGATCTATTCTACGTGCACTTACAATCATTTCGAGAATGACGACAACGTAGAATGGATTGCTTCCGAATTGGGCGCCCAAACCTGCGAAATACCTTTCCAAGGCCCTGTCAGAACCCGCTTCGGTTATCAGTTCATTCCGGGCGTCACACGTGGCGAAGGTTTCTTCTTTGCCGTTTTGAAGAAGAATGGAGACGCTGAACATTCTCCGGTAAGAACGAATCGGTTGAAACCTCTCAAATGTCCTTTCGTTAAGCAAGGTTTCTTCTCTCTCGAGAAGGATTCTCTGGTGAAGACCTATCCGTCTTCTCTTGTGGATGAAATGCTCTTCCTGGAACACTCTTTAAGGGCTATCCGCTCCGGAGTGGCAACCGCCTCGGTCAAGGGGAAAGATATGGTTCCGGAAGCCTCCCTTGCTATTTCGGAGGCTATAAACGACGACTGTTTCTTTAATTTGGACCTATCACTCGAAGATGCCCTCAAGTTCCTCAGACTGGAGCCGTTGACATTTTCTGCAGTTGTTCCCAAAGGATTCCTTCTCCTGAAATATAGTGGGGTAAACGTCGGATTCGTGAAGAATCTCGGCAACCGTTCCAACAATCTGTATCCAACTGCCTGGAGATTGCGTATCTAACGCAGCTTGTTCCTGTCGTAATGATGTCTCGTGTAGAGAACGTGCATCATGACCCCGACAAGATTGATAATTGCCGCGAACAGGAAAGCGGCAAAGTAACTGATATGCTCAGCAAAGATTCCGCCGAAAAGAACACCCAGGCCTATTCCGACGTCCCAAGCTACCAGAATTGAGGAGCTGGCCGTTCCTCTGCGGCTGTTGTCGGCAAGGTTTACGAACATTGTCTGATAGGCAGGATACATATGCCCGTTGCCCAATCCGATGATGATTGCCGCTCCGTAATAGCCGATTTCATTCGGTACAAGCGCAAACAGAAGATATCCGAAAATGGATACGCATACGCCTTGGGTGGCATTTCTGGCGACTTTTCCTTCTCGCAGGGCCTTGGATCCGGTAAGTCGTGAGACCATCAGTCCCAAAGCGAGCAGGAAGAAGAACAGGGCGGAGCCGCCTTCAATGCCCAGTTTCTCTTTTCCGTAGATGGCAACGTATGTGGACAGGACGCCGTATGACAGTGAGAAGCATACCATATTGAGCGCCTGGGGCCATCCTTTCGTGAGGAAGAAGCGGTCGAACGAAATTCTCCGTTTATCCTTGACCAATTCCCTTGGAGCGAATTCTACCAGGGAATTCAGCAGCAGACCTATGCCTGCCACCCCCATGGCTATGAGAAACAGGATGTCGAAGTTGTGTGTGGCGCTGTACACCCAGATCGCTATCGAAGGGCTTATGGCAGTTGCCAGATTGCTGCTCAGGCCGTAATAACCGATTCCTTCATTTCTCCGTATTGACGGCAGAACGTCGATGGCAACCGTGCTGTTGGAGACGGTGACGGTACCGTAAGGCGCTCCGTGCACCGTTCTGATTATGGCGAACAGCAGCAGTGAACCGGCAACGATGTAACCTGCGAAAAATATGAAGAATACGAAGAAACTGATCAGCAGAACTTGCTTTCTTGGATAGCTGTCAACGATGTATCCGCTGAAGGTTCGGGTCATCAGGGCAACGATGGTGTAACCGCTGAGAACGATGCCGATCATCTGTTTGTCAGCCCCGAAGGTCTCGCTCAAATAGATGGGGAGAAGAGGGGTGAGGAGCATAAAGGAGAAGCAAATGCAAACATTTGCAAGCCAAACTTTAATATAGTTTGAATTCCATAATGCTTCGCCGGGAGCCGACATACTATCCTAAATGATGCTGTGGAACAACTGCTATAAAAACTAAATCTTCCGTGCCGCTGTTGATGAGGGTGTGAGTGGCATTCTCTTCACAGTAGTGGCAATCGCCGGGACCGAGATCCTCTCTCTCACCATTGTATAAAGCGTGTCCGTGACCGCTCAGGATGTAAATTACCTCGCTTGTCCCCTGATGGGAATGAACACCTATGGATGCGCCCGGAACAAGGCATCCTTTCATGATTCTGTTATGGTCGTCGAGATGGGTTCTGACTCTGTATTCTTTTTCTCCGCCTTTGAAAGCGGGAATGGTCTCAAGGTCAATTTTGCTGAAGTCTATTTTCATAGTTTGCGTGCTGAACAGATTTGAATGGTTTGAAGGCTTCGCTCGAAGGTATTCTCTCTGGATTCAATCCTGCCGTCACAAATAACGTCGATAAACTCCTTTACCTCGTAGTACATATTGTCATCAATGGTCTCTGCAGCAATGCTCTCGAAGTGTTTGAACTTCTCTCCGCCGCCTTTTACGAAGCCGGAATCACCTCTTGTACCGCTTCCCTCGCGGAACTGTATCTTCGGATTGACCATATTCGAGAGTTTGTCTATGATAATGCATCCGTCTTCTCCCTGAATCTCTGTCGCCAGTGAAGAATCAGATATCTTTGAATAAGTGATGACCGCCTCCATATCAGGATAATGTACGACCAGAGTTCCGTTGCCGTCGATGGCCTTGGAAGGATCTGTGCATCCGGCAGGCAATATCAGGGTGCTGGTAACGTGAACGCATTCATTCAGTTTTTCCTCGGTGAATTCTCCTTTCCAAGGAACTCCGAACAGGTGAATCAACGGAGCTATGCCGTATACTCCAAGGTCCAGAATGGCTCCGCCTCTCATCTCCGGATTGAAAACGTTGGCGATCTTCTGACTTCCTGACTTGTAGTCATCGTATCTTGAAGAATACTGACAGAATTGACCGAAAAACCTCCTGATTTTGCCCAGTCTCGGAAGATTCTCCCTTACGGCATAGAAATTTGGAAGCAGAGTGGTCTTCATCGCCTCCATAAAGGCTACGTTGTTGCGTTTGGCGGCTTCGATAGGCAGTTTTGCCTCCTCAGGGTCAGTAGCATAAGGTTTTTCACACATTACGTGCTTGCCGGCATTCAGCATCATTACGGATTGGGGAACGTGGCAGATGTTTGGAGATGCAATGTATACTGCATCGATATCCTTGTCAGCTGCCAGAGCCTCCAGAGAGGTATAAATCTTCTCAGCTCCATACTCGGCAGCGAAGGCCTTTGCAGTCTCTTCGCTTCTTGAGTAAACGGCTGCCAGGCAAAATCTTTCATCGTGTCTTGCTCCGTTGAGGAAGGAGCGGGTGATTTTACTTGTGCCAATTGTGGCAAACCTTATTTTTTTCATATCCCTTATTTGTTTTTCTTTGTTATCATAAATGGAAGAATGATCGCCAACCCCGTCACGGCGCATACGATGGAGAATATCAGCCCGTGGCCCTGCAGAAACATGATTGGAACGAACGTTATCAGCAATATCTCAACCGGGGCGCACGGGAGATACGCGAGCGCGTAGTCATCCATGGCTTTGCTCTGCTGCTTAGGATCCACGATTCTGAGCAGCGCGATACCCATCGCCATTGTGCCGGTCCACCATCCCCAGGCAAAGATTGATTTCTCGAACCAGTAATTCTTTATTACTCTCCTGCCGAAGAAGAATACGGTGAAATAAACCGTGAGCGCTCCGACTATCAGGATGCAAATCAGCGGTACGGCATACTTGACCACAACGCTCAGCT
>JAFSTD010000090.1 GCA_017450655.1 Bacteroidales bacterium
ATAATATGCAGAAGTTATTTGATCCGATTAAAGACAAAGCGGGTACCATAATCGAGTACCTGATGTCTTCGCCTGACATCCCTAAGGATGAGGCTCTTCGTTTTAAAATACGCCTTTCTATTGAAGAGGTGGTGGAGAATGTAGTCCGTTATGCTTACAATGACGGAATAGGCTGGATGGAAGTGGGAACTGAGCTTGATAAGAACAGAGTCGTGCTCACTATCCAGATCAAGGATGCAGGAAAGCCTTTCAATCCTCTTGATCAGGCTGATCCGGACATTACCGCTTCAGCAGAGGATCGCGATATCGGAGGCCTGGGTATATTCCTGTGCAAACAAATGATGGACAGCATCGACTATAAATATGAAGGTGGCTGCAATGTATTAACAATGACAAAAAGAGTTTCGTAATATGGACGTTAAAATAAATCAAGAAGGAAATAAATTCGACGTCGTACTAAACGGTCGTCTGGATACTACAAATGCAGACCAGTTCCTGCAGGATATTTCTCCTTTGCTCAATGCGGAGAAACCTGATATTACAATGGATTGTAGCGGAATGGAATACACCTCAAGCCAGGGGCTCAGAATGTTTCTGACTCTTCAAAAATCGGTGATTTCCCACGCCGGCAAAATGGTTCTCAAGAATATGAATGCCAACGTAAAGGAGGTATTTGACATTACCGGCTTCTCGAACATTATCAAGATAGTCTAGTATCAGTTTACAGATAGAAAAACGCCTTGGATTGATTTCCAAGGCGTTTTTTATGTGACCCCTACAGGATTCAAACCTGTAACCTTCTGATCCGTAGTCAGATGCACTATTCAGTTATGCTAAGGGGCCAATATATAAGTTGAAAACTTATTACTCAGCAACTGTAGTTTTGCGCTTTCTCTCTTTGATACGCGCTTTCTTACCTGTCAATTCACGGAGGTAGAATATACGTGCGCGACGTACCTTACCGTATTTGTTAACCTCGATTTTCTCGATGGCCGGAAGAGAGATAGGGAAAATCTTCTCAACGCCGATACCGTTGGAGATCTTACGGACTGTGAAAGTCTGTGTTGAACCGGCACCACGTTTTTGGATAACTACGCCACGGAAACTTTGAAGGCGCTCTTTGTTCTCCTCTTTGATTTTATAAGTAACGGTGATGGTATCACCTGCTTTAAATTCAGGAAAGTTTTTTGGCTCTTGAGCGAATGCTTGCTCGGCTACTTTTAGTAAATCCATAATTATCAATTTTTTAGCGCAACGTTAGAGCGACAAAATGACCTCCAAGAGGTTGCTTTTTCATTTGGGATTGCAAAAGTGAGAAATAATTGAGTAAAAAACAAATTATTTCAAGAAAAAGTGTATCAAAAGAATACCTCCAGATCAACGTCGGTTGAATTTCCGCAACCGTCGATGGCTGTTACACTTATGTGATGTATTCCTTTGCGATGGTGTATCGTGTCCAGATACAGCGTCAGTCGTCCGTTCTTCAGCAATCCGAGAACCCAACTGCCGTCACAGGATGCCAGGAAGTCACTTATACCGCTGAAATCGTCTTTCATCGTGAAGTATACCTCTCCGTCCTCTTTGATCTGGGCTCCGCTGACAGTAATTGGAGCAAGGGTAGGAGGGATGGTGTCCACGGTTACGCAGTAAGTGTCCAGGCTGCTGGTCTTCAGTACGACCCCGTTGTTCTCATATCTTCCCCCTGCTGCTGTGAGCTTGCCTGTGGCTTCATCGTAGCGGGCCAATGTCATCTTCTCTTTCAGAGAATCGGGAGCGTTCACCTTGAACTTGATGGTAGCGGATTTGGCAAGCGGGGTGGTCGGATCTCCGATTTTCCATACCGAAGAATAAATCCCTTTTTCCGGGTCGGCATCTGCAACCTTGCCGTAAGTGAAATCGCAAGAATTGTACAGCGCCCCTGATGGCAGAGTGACTGAAATATCTTTGGTATTCAGAGTGTTGGGAGTATACCAGAGCATATTGTAGTGACTCAGCGAGTCGTTCTCAGCCACGGCTTTGACGCTGTCGTCGCGAACGATCGTGTAATTGGCTCCGGCCACGTTTCCATTGTAATCCATGGCTTCGACCCTTATTCTGTGCGGCACATAGTCATCCAGAATGATGACGCCGTTATTCTTCGCTTCTATCTTATACTTCAGGGCGTTGCCCGGATCGACCTGAGTCTTGATCATATCGTCGCCGCTCTCACCGAAAGCGATGAGACTCTTGATGTAAGACTGTTCACTGTATGATACGTCGCCCACGGTAAACCTGAAGAATTCTTCACCGTCCAGAAGGGCTCTGTAAACCTCCACACCCATTCTGTAAGGGCTTCCCGGAATCTTGTCTATCGCGTCGATGGCGATATATGACTTGGCAGGCACTTTCACTGTCCCGCCCGGTGAATTCATTATGGTGAGTTTTCTGCGCTGAACGTAGCCCGTACTGTCTTCAAAAGCATAAAACCCCACTCTCTGAATAACAGGGGTGAGGTCGTCGGGATAGTCATATACGCCGTCTCTCAGGAAATTGGTCGGCAGCTCTCCGCCCTGACGGCGAATCTCCATATGGAGGTGAGGGCCTCCGGATGCGCCCGTGTTGCCTGAAAGGCCTATGAAGTCTCCTTTCTTGACAGGGAAGTCTTTCGGACCGTAAAACAGGTTGACGTTGAATTTCTCATTCTTGTACTGTTCCTCCAGAACCCTGGCAGCTATTTCGTCGGTAAACTTTGAGAGGTGGCCGTAAACTGACATTGTCCCGTCATTGTGGGTAATGTACAGTCCGTTGCCGTATCCTGCCGGAGAAACCGAAACTCTTGAGATGTAACCGTCTTTTATGGCATAAACTCTGTGTCCGATAACCCCTCCGGTGCGAAAGTCAAATCCTGCATGGAAGTGGTCCGTACGCAATTCTCCGTAAGTTCCTGAGAATTCCATCGGCAGGTTGAGAGGAGCGATTGCAGGCTCTGTTTTCTGACCGAAAGCCGAGAGGGCGGTAAACAGCAGCAAAGCTACCACGAAGAATTTTTTCAGTCTGTCGAAGAACGATTTGTCTTCAGGAGCATTCTTAGCGCTGAAATTCTCCGACTGCTTCAGTTTCTCGACCATCTCTTTCTCTGTCTTGTCGAGCTTTTTAGGGACGTACAGCTGTACGTATACGAGCAGGTCACCGATGCCGTAACCGTTTACGTCAGGGATGCCTTTGCCTCTCAGTCTCAGCACTTTGCCCGGCTGTGTGCCCGGCTCGATCTTGATTTTCAATTCTCCGTCAACCGATGGAATGGTGGCGTCACATCCTGTTATTGCGTCAGGGATTGATATGTTCAAAGTGTAGAGCAAATCGTTGCCTTCACGCCTCAGGGTAGGGTGTTCCTCTTCCTCGATTACAACCAGCAAGTCACCCGGGATACCGCCCTTCTTGGCGGCGTTTCCTTTGCCGCTGACCGTGAGTTGAATACCTTCGGAAACTCCTGCAGGTATCTTGAATGAGATCTCTTCCGTGCTCTTTATAAGGCCGGTGCCGTTACAGGTAGGGCAAGGGTTGACAATCTTCTTGCCTTCTCCGCCGCAGACTGGACATGGGGAAGTGGTCTGCATCTGTCCGAGAATGGTTTGCTGCACTCTCGTGACGTAGCCGGTGCCGTGGCAATTGTCGCAAGTCTTGATATCGGCGTCTGATTTCGCGCCGCGACCGTTACAGTCGGGACAAGTGACGTATTTAGGAACTTTTACAGTCTTCTGAACACCGTGTACTATCTCGGAGAGATTCAGTTTTACGCGAATCCTGATGTCACTGCCGCGGCTGACTCTCTGAGTGCGCCCGGTGCTTCCGAATCCGCCAAATCCTCCGAAACCGCCGAATCTGCCACCGAAGATGTCTCCGAATTGAGAGAATATGTCTTCCATAGAGAATCCGCCTGGAGCTCCTCCGGTTGCGCCCATTCCGGCATGACCGAAGCGGTCGTATCTGGCTCTCTTGTCAGGATTGCTCAATACGTCGTAAGCCTCTGCCGCCTCTTTGAATTTCTCCTCTGCCGTTTTGTCACCGGGATTCTTGTCAGGGTGATACTGGATGGCTTTCTTTCGGTAGGCTTTCTTTATCTCTTCTTCCGAAGCGTTTCTGTCAACGCCAAGGACTTCGTAATAATCTCTTTTTTCAGCCATTTTCTTAACTGTTAAATGCCAACGACGACTTTAGCGAAACGGATCACTTTCCCGTTCAAGGTATATCCGTTCTGTACGACGTCGATTATCATATTCTTCTTTTCACTCTCTTCTACAGGAAATTGAGCCACAGCCTCATGAAAGTCCGTGTTGAATTCCTGTCCCAACGCCTCTATTCTGTTGATTCCGTTTGATTTGAGGAAAGCGAACAACTTGTTGTAGATTAGCTCCGTGCCTTCTTTTGCCGCTTTGGAATCGTCAGATTCCTGCAATACTGCCAGCGCTCTCTCGCAATCATCCAGAATAGGCAGAATGTCGGTAAAAATCTTCTCTCCGGCAGTGCTGATAAGCTCCAGACGCTCTTTTGCGGTTCTGCGACGGTAATTGTCAAATTCTGCGGCAAGGCGCAAATACTTATCTTTTTCCTCAGCAAGCTGTTCCTGAGCCTCCTTGAGTTTGCTCTTCTTTTTTTCTTCTTTTTCCTTTTCCATAATTCTTCCTCATTGTCAGTGCAAAGATATGACAAATAGCTTGCCAATCGCGTTCATGCGACAAAATGGCATACTTTCGGAGAATAAAAACGCCCCCGGTCAGGGAGCGTTTCAATTATTTCTTCTTGGTATTCTTTCCGTTTTTCGATTTTCTCTTTTTATCCTTCGATTTGCGAGAAATGACGATGATGGCTATCAATATCACTACAGCCGCAATTATTCCGAGAATAACCGGGTTGAGATTGTCCCCTTTGACGCGTGACCACATCTCGAGAAGGGCCTGGGTGCGGTCTCCGGAATCGTGCATCAGGGCGAGTCTGTCGAAAGTCTCTTTGTCAGGGTACATTACCTTGTTAAGGATCACATTCTCAGCGCCTTCTCCAAAGAAATAGGTCATGTCACGCTCCTGAGTATCACCGTTCTCGATGCTTTGTTCCTGCATATGCTCCAGAACCTCCGGAGTTGCAACGGCGCTTACGTAGCCGATGACGTCCATATTGCGGATAGCGCTTTCGCTGCGGCACATATAGTTGATGAAGTAGCTGGCAGCCTTAGTGTTGACGGCATACTTAGGGATTACCCAACCGTCGAACCAGTAGTTGCTGCCTTCTTCAGGGATGGTGTATGCCAGGTTTACTCCAACTCTCTCAGCTTCTCTGATAGCCCATTCTGCATCACCGCTCCATGTGAGATTGAACCACGCTTTGTTCTGGGTCATGATCTCTTTTCCAAAGTCGGCTTCCCAGCCGTAGATATTCGGTTTAGACCTGTTGATAAGCTCCTCTACCGTTGCAAGGGATTCGTCGGACATGTCGAACATAAGCTGCTCGATATCAACTTCTCCGCTTTGGATTTTGTCGTAGTTTGCGTATATCAAAAGTGGGCTGTAAACGTCCCTCGGGGCATCTTTCATCAAAATCTTCCCTTCGAATTTCGGGTTCCAGAGAGCTGACCATGAAGAGAGATCCTCTTCGGTCACGAATGCTTTGTTGTACAGGAATCCGCTCGTTCCCCACATATAACCGACTGCATAGTCATTTGGGTTCTTGCCGGGGGCGTCTATCTTGCCGATTTTTTCCACCATAAACGGCGATACGTTACCGATGTAATTAGGAGTGTCGCCGAAATCCTTGTTGATAGGGAGCAAAAGTCCGTTGCGGAGCATTCTCTCTATAATGTAATCGGACGGGCAGGTAAGGTCGTAGTCAGAATGGCCTTTTTCAATCTTTGCCAACATTACCTCATTGATGTCAAACAGCTGGTAGATAACCTTGACAGGCTCACCGGTATGTTCCTCGTACCATTGCTCAAATTCTTCAAGAAGATCCTCGTCGATGTAGTCACTCCAGTTGTAGATTTTGAGTGTGTGGGCGCGGTCCAACTGTTGTCCGAGAACAGAATTGGACTGAAATAAAACTCCTGCAATCACTGCAAGAAAAAAGAAAAATCTTTTCATTTTTTAAACTGTTTGTTTTTTGTTCGCTTTTGCCGATCTGTAATTGACGATAAGCAGCAAAATGAGAACGGTTAGGAAAATAATGGTTGATAGAGGACGCAACTCCGGAGTAAGACCTCCTTTTCTCGAGTCAGCGTATATGAATGTAGAAAGTGTCTCCAGACCGTTTGTCCCCAGGTTGAATACGGACACTTCAAAATCGTCTATTGATAGGGTGAATGCAAGGATGAATCCGCTTATCATGCCGGATTTAATCTGTGGGAGAATGATTCTCCTCAGAGCATAGAACGGAGTGGCTCCCAGGTCGAGGGCTGCTTCGTACGTATTTGGATTCATCTGCTGGAGTCTCGGCATTACGCTTAGCACTACGTACGGTGTACAGAATGTTATGTGACAGAGGGTAAGTGTGGTGTATCCCTGTGTAACTCCGATACTTACGAACAACAGGAACAGAGAGATACCTGTGATGATGTCTGGGTTGAGAATAGGGATGTTGTTCAGGCTGGTCATCACCATCTTGTACCTCTTGTTGTGGGTGTTGAATATGCCGATTGCGGCGATAGTTCCCAGAATGGTGGAGAAGGTTGCGGATACGATACCTATGATGGCGGTATTCCCGATCGCCTTCATCAGCGAACTGTTTATTCCTCCCTCGAACAGGTTAGCGTAGAGTTTGAAGGAGAATCCGGTCCAGTTGCCGAGCACTTTTGCGTCGGTGAAGGAGAAGACGGCTATGATGATTATCGGAGCGTAGAGCAGGATGATAATCATCCAGAGATAGGCCTGTGCAAAGAACTTCTTCATCATATAAGCCCTCCCGCACTTTCAGATGTGTCACTGCTGTCCGTTATCCATGTGGTTATGAGAATGATGACCAGCATCAGCAAGGCCAGCACCGAGCCGTAGTTCCACAGACCGTTGTTTATATTCTCCTGAATTGTCGTACCGAACAGCTTGATCTTGTTCATCGTCAACAATTCCGAAATCGCGAAGGTTGAGATGGTAGGCATGAACACCATCATGATTCCGCTCACGACGCCGGGCATTGAGAGTGGGAAAATGACCTTGGTGAAAACCTTCCTCGGAGAAGCTCCCATATCCTGAGCAGCTTCTATGTAGCTTTTGTCCATCTTCTTGAGGACATTGTAGATAGGGAGAATCATAAACGGCAGGAAGTTGTATACCATACCGAATATCAGAGCTCCTTCAAGGGACTGACCGCGGCAGTATTGGCCACCCAAGCCC
>JAFSTD010000091.1 GCA_017450655.1 Bacteroidales bacterium
GCGCTCTCAGCTGACGGTGAAAGAATTATCGTGGAAGGCCGTGGAGACATCTACTCTGTTCCTGCGGCAGAAGGCCCTGTCTATAACATCACAAACAGTTCCACTTCACATGAGAAAGACCCTTCATTCTCACCTGACGGCAAGACTATCGCTTATTTCAGCGACGCTACCGGAGAATACCAACTCTACACAGCTCCTGCCACCGACATGAGAAACGCAAAGGTCAGAACTTCTTTCAAGACCGGTTATCCTTCAGGAATCTTCTGGTCTCCTGATTCAAAGAAACTCTATTTTTCAACTGAGAAGAATGATCTGTACTGCCTTACACTCGCTTCAGGCCAGCTGGAGAGAGTTCTCCACAATGAGATAGGAGGATACAGAGGATTTGCTCTCAGCCCGGACGGAGCATGGTTGGCATACGGTGAAGAGGCCCCTAGCGGAATCAACATCATTTATCTCTATAATTTCGCCAACAAGACTGCAACTCCGGTTACAAGCAAATGGTACAATTCTTCAAGCCCTATGTTCTCACAGGACGGCAAGTACCTCTTCTTTACCTCAGCAGTAAAATTTGGTCAGCAGAATTCGGCGATGGAATGGGATGCAGCCCTTAGAATGGACAGCTACTCTTTCATTCTTCCGTTGACAAAGGACACTCCTGACCCTACAGCTCTGAAATCCAACGAGATTCCTGTTCCGGCAGCAGCTGCGCCTGCAGCAAAACCTTCTAACAGCAAGAATACAAATGCCAAGGCAGAGCCTGCAGCTCCTGCCAAAGGGACTACCGTCGTAGATTTTGACGGCATTCTGGACAGAGCCACCAAACTGCCTATGAACGGTGCGGTAAGATTCGTATACGCACCTGAAGGAAAACTGTACTACACAGGCGGAGGCGCTCCTGCAGCAGGCGGACAGAACGGCGCAACCGTCCAAGTCCTTGATCTGGCTACAATGACCTCTTCTGCTGCTCCTTTCAGAGGCAGCGTAGTGGCCATGAACACAAATACCGAGAGACTTCTCGTAAGAGACGGCCGTGATCTTAAGGTCGTATCGCTGAGAGGCGGCAGATCTGACAAAGTCGTTCCTTTGAAGCTTACAATGATGATTGACCATCAGGCTGAGTGGAAACAGATATTTGACGAAACTTGGCGAGTTACCAGAGATTACTTCTACGTACGCAATATGCACGGAAGAGACTGGCCGGCAATTCACGATAAATATGCCGAACTTCTTCCATACGTACAGCACCGTCAGGATCTGACTTATCTGATCGGTGAAATGATCGGAGAATTGAACGTAGGTCACGCTTACGTTACATCTCCGTCGGAGACCCCGGCTGCTCCGGTAGTAAAGGTCGGTCTTCTCGGCGCCAAATTCAGCAAGGCATCTAACGGCACGTTCAGAATCGAGAAGATCTTCAAGGGCGAGAACTTCAACGAAGCAACCCGCTCTCCTCTCACCGAACCGGGCGTAAACGCTAAAGTCGGCGAATACGTAACGGCCATCAATGGCGTTACCACCGTCGGATTGAGCGATATTTACGAAGCGCTGGTAGGTAAAGCTGACGAAGTCATCTCTCTTACCCTGGCTGCAACCCCGGACGGCAAGAACGGTCGTACGGTATATGTGAAGACCATCAGCAATGAGACTGACCTGGCTTACTACAACTGGGTTCACGAGAATATCGAGAAGGTGGACAAACTGTCAAACGGACAGATAGGTTACATCCACGTTCCTGATATGGGAACTCCTGGTCTGGAAGCATTCACCAAGCTGTATTACACTCAGCTCGACAAGAAAGCCCTCATAGTCGACGACCGTATGAACGGCGGCGGAAACGTATCTCCTATGCTGATCAACCGTTTGACAAGGGTTCCATACAGAATGAGCATGCAGTTCAACGGCCATGTAGAGACTGTTCCTGACGGAACGCATTACGGACCTAAGGTTGTATTGATCGACAAATACTCGGCTTCTGACGGAGACCTGTTCCCATACAGTTTCCAGAAGCTCGGACTTGGAACCGTTATCGGTAAACGTTCATGGGGAGGTATCGTAGGTATCAGCGGTACAAGACCTTATCTCGACGGACAGGATGTAAGAACTCCATTCTTTACATCTTATTCAGTAGATACGGGAGAATGGATTGTTGAAGGCCACGGTGTTGATCCTGACATTGACGTGGACATCAACCCTATCGACGATTATTACGGCAAAGACGCACAATTGGAGAAAGCTGTGGAAGTTCTTCTTGAACAGATGAAGGCATATCCTCCACTGCCTCCTATCCCTGCGGATCCGACCAACAAATAATCGGATATGGATAATAAAAAAGGGTGACCGTTGAGGCCACCCTTTTTAATATCAGAATTCTCTACATCAGCATTCCTCCGTCAACCTGCATCACCTGACCGGTAACGTAAGAAGAGAGATCCGATGCAAGGAAAGTACATACGTTGGCTATATCCTCAGGAAGGCCTCCTCTGCGGAGCGGAATCTTGTTCTTCCACTCATTGAGAGTCTCTTCAGGGAGTTGAGCCGTCATATCGGTAATGATAAAACCGGGAGCTACGGCATTTGCCCTGATACCGCGAGAGCCGACCTCCTGCGCAATGCTTTTAGCCAGACCAATCATGCCTGCTTTTGATGCAGAATAGTTTGCCTGGCCGGCATTGCCGTGTACTCCGACCACGGAACTCATATTGATGATGGAACCGCTTCTCTGTTTCAACATTACCGGCACGACTGCGTGAGCATAGTTGAATGCGCTCTTCAGGTTGACGTTCAATACGGCATCCCACTGAGCCTCGCTCATTCTCATAAGCAGACCGTCCTTGGTAATTCCGGCATTGTTCACC
>JAFSTD010000092.1 GCA_017450655.1 Bacteroidales bacterium
CGTGAAGATCTACGACCTTGTTTTGCAAGGGTGGGGCAATCACAGGATCAGAGACTATCTCCGGGAAGCGAAGGTCCCCTGCCCGTCCTGGATTCATCATTCCAGAGGCTGGCTGGACAAGGCCGATATGTTTCCCACAGAGGAGTCCCGGTATATCTGGAGACCGGATTCGCTCCGCTGGATCATCCGCAACCCCGTGTACTGCGGCGGTCTGGCCTACGGCAAGTCTGAGGCGATTTTCAAGACCAAGAAGCACCCCAGAACCGACCCGAGCAAGTGGATTATCGTGGAGGACACCCATGAGCCGCTTGTCTCCAAGGAGGTCTGGGAACGGGCAAACAAGCTCATTGCGGTCAAGCGGCAGGACTACAAGGAGACCGTCCAGAACCCGGCCAATCTGTTCAGCGGACTTCTGAAATGCGCCGACTGCGGGAAGGCGTTGAGCCGGAGGAAGTACGGAGGCAACTGCGACAGGATGATTTACGTCTGCACGACCTACGCCACCTACGGCTCCCATCGCTGCACGCAGCACAAGCTCTTTGAGGACGATATCAAGGAAGTTGTTCTGGCGGACATTCGCTCCCTGGCAGAAGAAGCAAGGCTGGATCGGGAGGCACTGATCGCCCGAATCGCAGCGGCCACGCCGGACGAGAGAAAGCCGAGCTTTTCCGTTGAGGACGCCCTGCATTGCTCCAGACGTCTGACGGAGATCAACAAGCTGCTTGACAAGCTGTACGAGGATCACGTTTTGGGCAAGGTGAGCGATTCCAACTTCAACCGCATGATGGGCAAGTACCAGGCGGAGCAGGAGGAGCTTCAAGGCCGGCTGGATTGCTTCTACGAGGTGAAACAGGAGACGGACAATACCAGGACGAAGGCCGAGCAGATAGCGGATCTGTTCCTCCAATACGGGGACTTCACGGAGCTCACACCGGGGCTTCTGAACGCTCTGATTGACAAGATCACCGTCTCCGAGCCCTATGTGGCCGACGGGAAGTACAAGCAGGACGTGACGATCTACTACCGCTATATCGGCGCAATCGACATTCTTCGACACGATTCGACCCGTTTCTACAAATCGGAGAAGTGCTCCCAGGCGTCCCAGCAGCGAGCGGCAAGGCACATGGAGCAGCGTGTGGCGGCGGCAGCGGCCGAAATCGAGAAGGACAAGGAAGAGGGACCGTCTGAAAAAACGGCATAAGGTTGAATTTGAGAACTGCGGCCTACCGTACGGCAGTTCTCTTTTTCGGCTAGTAAAAACAAGAGGACCGGAGCTTATGAGGCTTCGGCCCTCTTGAAAAAGATCGTGATGGCTCAAACGGAAGTTTACCAGCTGAAGAAAAAACCATCTGGTAACTCTGACCTGTGTCGCCCATGTATGATTATTACGAATCTGGAAAAGTAACAATATCGAGACAAATACCGTAGATAAGATCGTATTGAGGAAAAGCGCCATTCATCTCAATTCGCATCTACATAGAGGCGATACCTTCTGCAATGCAGGCATCGGAACAGATAGCCCGTCATATCACCATCTTTCTTAAGGTGTTGCTCTAAGATGTCTTGAGGATAACTATCGCTGTGAGAAAAGTATTCCCGTAGTACTTCATCCTTGATTCCGAATTGATCCAATTCTTCTATGCCAACTACACCAAGATACTGGCAATAATCATCACAGCACGCCAACCAGTATTCACCCTGCCAAGCCAGATAGCCTGGAGTCCGGTGAAACAATTCATCTCGTTTTTCCGGATCAGAAACAGATTCCGCATCCTGAACGAATTCCGCATCAAACTTAGCTGCTGCGCTTCCATCACTGATACAGTTCAGACAGAGGCAGTCAATGTTTTCTTTCGCATAAATATCTTGTTCAATATATTCAGTCACTTTTTTCCCGCAACACTGGCAGATACCTTCCCCGCGAATAAGAATTTCATCCTCAGCGAGATTTGGATGATATTTAAACTTTATATAATCCACAATCATCACGCTCCTGTCATTCACACTTCAGTGTCAAAGCTTCCTTATAATCAATTACGTACCGGAAAAGACATTTGCCATCTTTTTCCAGAATTCTTGACGGATCTTGTTGAAATCGGTTCTGTTAATCTCAGATCGGTCAAGGAAATTGTGGATAGTGGGGTTATCATGTTCTGCTCTCGTTAGGATCGCAAGTGTTCCATTCTCTCTCTGTCCGATATGGTGTAATTCAAAAGGATTCCCAGTACTATCTAGTGCAGCCAGTCCTGCCTTCATTCTCTCAAGATTTGTTCGACCGGCATCGTCAACAATTGAGAGATCAATATCTGTTCTGACGAGTGCTAATTGTCCGTCAATCATATGAGTCTGAAGACCCGCCGCTCTAAATGCTTCATACTCTTCTACCCTGTGGAACTGCCTGATAATGTCAAGTGGATATCCCGATTCCTGCTGAATCTGTGCAACCTGATTCATGGTCAAGTATTCGCCGGTAGTTGAGCTCGCTGCGCTGGCATGTGACGCACTATATAAACCCCATGCCTCTTTGGTTGCCCCTTTCAGCGTGCCCGTGATTGCGCCCCATTTGTAGCCCTCGCTTGCTCCAATAGCGCCCGCTTTCAGTGATTCATCCATATCGCCGGTTTCTAAATACTTTACCATTGCAGATCCGAAACCGCCAATCGCTGTGCCCGATATTGCACATACTGCGCCGGATTTTGCTGCAACTGCAAAAACTGCGCTAACTGCCGTTGCCCCTGCACCAGCTGTTGCAACAGAAATAACTACACACACAAGAATCACGCCTGTGCCGATCGCAACATTCGTCAAAATACGCTCGTAGGTAGTATCTTCGATTACCTGTAGGGGCTCAACTGTAGTATTCCCGTCTTCCCCAAGTGTGAAGACATATCGTGTTCCTTCAAAGAACTGGTCCAGATCTGACAGAGAGTACCCAAAGAACACGTTCTCCATGGAATTATATGCTAATTCCTGCAGGTACTCCTGCGAAACGTAAACGGCCTGAACGCTCTCTACAAAGTATTTATCACTGTCAAGTCCAGATACCAGGGACGTATAGACAGTGTCCTCCAGGTATCTCGGCAAAGAAGCGTCGGACATCCCTGTAAATTGAACTTCCTGATTCCAATTAAGAATCAAAGGCGCTTGTGTTGGGACAACCTGCTCCGTATCATCAACTGTTGTAATAACAGCTTTTTCTGTCGAGGCTGCTGCCGTCGGTTCTGTCGTTGCACAG